>NZ_JAKUVY010000005.1:0-300000 GCF_026782125.1 Streptococcus oralis
GGCGACACAGAACATGTCTACGAAAAAGTTGTTACTGCCCCTCAACAAAAACCGACTAAGCAATCTCCAACTACTAAAGCAACCAAAGAATTACCTAATACTGGTACGGAAGATCATGCAGCTTTGGCAGCTCTAGGAGTACTTGGTTTGATGAGCGGATTTGGACTTGTGGCACGCAAGAAAAAAGAAGACTAATTCTATACTCGAGATTCTAAGTAGTATCCATTAGTTTCTTAAACAAAAAACCAACTAATCATTAGGTTAGTTGGTTTTTGTCTATTCTCGATTTTTCCAAGCTTGGTAGCGGGTGTCGATCAAGAGTTGGGTTAGTCGTCCCATGGTTTCTCTTTCTTCGGGAGTGAGGGATTGAGCTTGGACAAAGAGATGGTGAATGTGTTCAATGACCTTGAAGGAAGAAAGATCGTTGATAGAGGAGATGCCTGCATCAAGAATAATTCCAAAAAAGAGGTCAAAGTAGAGCTGCAGTTCTTCGTCAGGAACTGTTTCAACCCATTCCTTGAAAGTAGTGTCGACTTGTTGGCTGTCACTATTGGTCTCGTCTAGTTGGACAAAGTGTTTGTATTCAATCTGCCAACTAAAGGTGTCATGCTGGGCAAGACCGCCCAAGGCAGTGCTTCGAACGACGATTTTCTTATCAGGAATTTCCAGCATCATCCCGATGATAGAACCTTGTGGGACAAATACTTTCGTTCTTTCCATCATGTTTTGATAGCCAGCTGTTTCGGTTAGTTCCTTGTGAAGTCCAGGAGCATCAAAAGTATAGACAGCGACAATGTTTTTTTGTAAGACTGGATCGAGCTGACTGGCAGCATAGACAGCTAGATTGCCTCCTTTTGAATGCCCTGCTAGAATAACCTTTTGGTTAGGATGTTGGGGGAAAAAGTCCTCTAAATACTGGAGGGCATGTTTTTGAGCAGGGATTTCCTTCATATAGGTCATATGGAAATCTTCTTTCCAACCAATGATGCTGTCATCCGTCCCGCGAAAAACAAGCAAATAGGTATCGAGACTGATACGATAAGTCATAGCTGCGAACTGTTTTTGCAATTCAGGATCGATATCGTTGATAAAGTCTGAGAGCTTGCAATTTTTAAAGCGTTTGTGTTGAGCGAGCTGAACCAACAACTGGAGACGGTTTTTATTGGTCAACATCGTCGTGTCTCTAGGAATTTGGGGTGCAAGATCTATGAGGCGCTTGGGTTTTTGGGTTACTACACCATCAAAAGCAAGATAGGTCAACTCAGTCAAGGCAAGAACGTCTAACTCATTCACGGGGAGGTCATAAAAGGAATCGTATGCTACATCATTGAGGTAGTCAAAAATATTGGCCATAAAAGCTCCTTTCTCTATGTTTATCCTATCACATTTACCTAGAATTAGCTAGTGGGCTTGTTCGAATGACCTAGTAGGATTTGATTGAAATACATAGAAGATAGATTGCTCCTATTTCAAACCTCTAAATGAGCTTACTTGTATGTTTTTGATATCAATACCATTTTCCTTTAAAAAAATCTTCATCTCATTTACATCATCAGGCTGCCCTGTGATGAGATAGCTGGCTTGATTGCCGTATTCGTCAATAGCACGTTTTAAAAAATCTTGACTTTGAGAAAGTTCATCGATAGTTTTATAAGTAAAATTCGGTGTTTTTTGAGCCAGTTCTTTCATCTCATTATCGAAAATAGTAACTCCTTTGTCAAAATGGTTGAGAATAATCGGACATTTACCAGCCCATTCTTTGATAAGGGGGCGTAGAGCGGAAATGCCGACATCAGATGCAAAGCAAACTAGTGGCTGATTCGTATCTTTAACAGTCAAAGAGGAATCCAGCCAACTCATCTCAATCTCACTGCCAGCTGGTAAATGTGTCAAGGTGTTCTTAAAGTCGCTACCGCTATTATGCGTTAAAATGAGGATTTCATCTTCATCAGGTGTGGAGGCAATGGTCAGCCATCGACTGGTTTGCTCTCCCTTAGCTTCATATTTACTAGCAGTAGACGAGGTATCAGGGAGTGTAAACTTAGCATAAGCCCCAGCTTTCCAAATTTGATGACTCGGTTTTGTGATATGAATTAAATACAGATCTCCGCTGGGGTTTTCGATGGATTTTATCGATAATGTCTGGCTTCGTCCAAAATAAGCGATGGCACCCCAAGTTATAAGGCCTAAGACTCCAAGTGTTGATAGAATGATAATAAACATTTTTTTACCTCTTTTCATTTTTTATGACTCCTGTTCTCAATTTTATGAATGAACTAAAAACAAATTCATTCATATCCTTTCAAAAAATAAAGAAATCCATTCTTTATTTTAGAACTCCTTTAATGAAGTTGGTTGCAAGTATTTCAACAGTTTTGCCAACATCTGGAAAATCTTTTTCCGTGATATGCATATCCATATAGTAAAACAGATTATAAACCTGTAAAATATCTTGAATCTTTTCTGGCGAGTACCCTTCAGCCTGCATACGATTTGTAAAAGTTTTAACTAGAAACTGATGAAAAGGATTTGCGACTTTACCTTCTTCCGAGGAATAGTAGCTGTGCAACTCATCTGCGATGGCAGGATTGTACCATTCTGCAAGGATTTTATTGGAAGAAACGAGAGTTCTGGACTGAGCAAATAGTTGACCAATGAGGTCAATCATGTCAATTTCCCAATCCAGTTCTTCGATCATAGCTTGGCGAACACGGTTGTTTTCATCTATATAGATGTCTAGAAAAATGGCTTCTTTACTCTCGTAATAGTTATAAAAAGAACCAACTGCAACACCAGCTTGCCTAGCAATTTCTGAAATTCCTGTTGCCTTGTAACCTTTTTTCGAAAAAACTTCATAGGCTGCTGTCTTTAAAGATTGTTTTTTGTCCAATATGATTTAACCTCCTTTACTTCATGAATGAATAAATTAATCTGTTCATTCATATTCTAACAAATCATGGCTAGCTTGTCAATAAGAAGGCTGGATCTATTAAATAAGTTAAAGAAACGCTAACTAAATGAGTACAAAAAGGAAAATATAGGATAAGGCTGGAACTATAGTTAAAAATAAGGTATGATATCAATGGGATTATTCTCTATTTAGCTTTCGTTTCCGAATCTGGATTTGAAAGATAAATAGCCAAATAGTTGAGTTACCAATTCATAGATTTTTTATTAAGGCTTTTGATATTTTGAACAAGAGTAAAGGAGGAGCGCATGCACAAAATTTTACTAGTAGAAGATGACCAAGTCATTCGACAACAAGTTGGGAAACTGCTCTCTGAGTGGGGCTTTGAGGTCATTTTGGTAGAAGATTTTATGGAAGTATTGAGTCTTTTTGTTCAGTCAGAACCTCATTTGGTCCTCATGGATATTGGCCTGCCACTTTTTAATGGTTACCACTGGTGCCAGGAGATTCGCAAGATTTCTAAGGTGCCCATTATGTTTCTGTCTTCGAGAGATCAGGCTATGGATATTGTCATGGCGATCAATATGGGAGCGGATGACTTTGTGACCAAGCCTTTTGACCAGCAGGTGCTCCTTGCCAAGGTTCAGGGCTTGTTGCGCCGTTCCTATGAGTTTGGTCGTGATGAAAGTCTGCTGGAGTATGCGGGTGTGATCCTCAATACCAAGTCTATGGACCTGCACTATCAGGGGGAAGTTCTGAGTTTGACCAAGAATGAATTTCAAATTTTGCGAGTGCTGTTTGAACATGCTGGCAATATCGTGGCGCGTGATGACTTGATGCGGGAACTCTGGAATAGCGACTTTTTCATCGATGATAACACCTTGTCTGTCAACGTTGCTCGCTTGCGTAAAAAGTTGGAGGAGCAAGGTTTAGCAGGCTTTATCGAAACCAAGAAAGGGATAGGATACGGACTGAAACATGCTTGATTGGAAATCATTTTGTCTAGCCTATCTGCGTTCTCGCAGTCGCGTTTTTGCCTATATTTTTTCATTAGGCTGTCTCGTCCTTCTCTTTCAGTTTTTGTTTGCTAGTCTAGGAACTTATTTTCTTTATTTCTTTCTGCTCAGTAGTTTTGTGACCTTCTTATTTTTGGCTTGGGATATTTTTGCAGAAGCTCAGGTTTACCGGCAGGAAGTACTCTATGCTGAGCGAGACCCCAAGTCTCCTCTGGAATGTGCGCTAGCAGAAAAGCTCGAAGAGCGTGAGTCTGAATTGTATCAAAAGAAGTCGGAAGTCCAAAGTAAACTGACGGATTTGCTGGACTACTACACCTTGTGGGTTCACCAAATCAAGACCCCCATTGCGGCTAGTCGACTTTTAGTGGCAGAAGTCTCTGATCGTGAGGTCAAGCAGCAACTGGAACAGGAAATCTTTAAGATTGACTCCTATACCAATCTGGTATTGCAGTATCTTCGTTTGGAGAGTTTCCACGATGACTTGATATTTGAAAAGGTTCAAGTGGAGGATCTGGTTAAGGAAGTGGTTCGCAAATATGCCCTTTTCTTTATCCAAAAAGGACTGGCGCTCAATCTCCATGACCTTGACAAAATCATAGTGACCGATAAGAAGTGGCTGTTGGTCGTCATTGAACAAATCCTCTCAAACAGTCTCAAGTACACCAAGGAAGGTGGGTTAGAGATTTACATGGAAGGTCAGGAACTCTGTATCAAGGATACGGGAATCGGGATAAAAAATAGTGATGTGCTCCGAGTCTTTGAACGTGGCTTTTCAGGCTATAATGGGCGTTTGACCCAGCAATCATCTGGACTTGGACTTTACCTATCTAAGAAAATTTCTGAAGAGCTGGGCCACCAGATTCGCATCGAGTCTGAGGTCGGAAAAGGAACGACAGTGCGAATTAAGTTTGCGGAAGTGAACCTACTTATTGAGTAAAAAGAAATGCTAAGAACTTGGAAGAAATCTTTCAAGCTCTTCTTTAGATTTCTATGTAGTGAGAAAATAGGATAGAACAAAGAAAAAGGTAACTGGAATTTTTCCCGTTCACTATCTTTTAAATTGATTGAGTTCTTCAGAGAAAGGTTGTAAAATTTTTGATATAATATCAAGGATGGACTGATGGATATTTAAAGGATTATTTTCAAAAGAATGACAGGTGAGAATTAAAATATGTAAAATTGAAAAGAAGTCTCTCTGCCACCATCTAAGCAGAAACAAGAGTATATGAAATAAAAGGAGTAACCAATGACTGGAAATTATTCAACACGTGAATATCGTGAGAAATTATATGATGATCTTCATGTTCGATTAAGAGATACAGTGATTTTGATGTGTGCGATTTTTATTGCCTCTATAGGTTTAAATATGAATTCAACAGCTGTCATTATTGGAGCCATGCTGATTTCCCCTCTTATGACATCGATTGTTGGACTCGGATTTGGTTTAGCTATTTTTGATACGCGTTTAATCAAGCAATCTTTAGAGGTTTTATTTACTCAAGTATTGGTCAGCTTGCTTGTTTCGACTCTGTATTTCTGGATTTCTCCCTTATCTTATGCAAGTAGCGAATTGATTGCACGAACCTCTCCAACCATTTGGGATGTTCTCATTGCTATTGCTGGTGGGATAGCAGGTGTAATTGGGTCAAGGAAAAAAGAAGCAAACAATATCGTGCCAGGAGTAGCCATTTCAACAGCTCTGATGCCACCTATCTGTACTGCAGGATATGGTTTAGCTAACGGAAATGTACGATTTTTATTTGGGGCTCTCTATCTTTTCTTGATCAACTGTGTCTTTATCATGCTAGCCAACATTATTGGAACAAGAATTTTGATGAGAAAATCTCCCTTAAGTTCATTTAATGAGCTAAACATTAAAATGAAAATTGGCTTGATATCCTTGATTGTATTATTGGTTCTTCCAGCCAGCTATTCAGCAGTCACTCTGACGATGGATCAAGCACGAAAAGAAGGGATCAAACAGTTTGTAGGAAAAGAATTCGCCAATCACACGGTCATTAATCAAGTCTATAAGTCAAGGGACAATGAATTAGTCTTGACGGTTGTTGGAGATCCGATTTCAGAAGAAGAATTAGAAAGGATCCACCAAAAACAAGCCTCTTACGGTATTCAATCTGTTCAATTAAAAGTCAATCAAGTCCATAATTCGACAAAATTAGATAGTGAGATGACCAAGGAATTTTATGAAAACATTAACAAGTATATCGATCAAAAACTCTCTGAAAAAGATTCACAAAAAGATCTCGTAAAAGAAAATGAAGCAGACAAGGATTGAGGATATTGAACTTTTCTAACTCGAGGAAGCAAATCTTGGGAGGATATCCTATAACCAACAGTTAGTGGATAGAAAGGATTGTTGATGAGGATACCATTTGTGGTGGTTTGACCAATCACGACTAGCTCAGGTTAAATAAAATATAAAAAAGCAACAACTATTTCAGTTGTTGCTTTTTCTTACTGAAAAATGTTTCTCAGACAGTGATCGTTTTATTTTTCCACACGTGATTTGTTGGCGATATCAGCTAGGATAGCTTGCACAAAGTCATCAACTGAGACAGTTTGTGTTTCTTTTTGGCCATAGCGACGAACATTGACTGTTCCGTCTTCCATTTCCTTATCACCAACGATCAATTGGTAAGGAATCTTGCTAGTTTGAGAAGCACGGATCTTGAACTGCATTTTTTCGTTGCGTTCATCCACATCAGCACGGACACCACAGTCACGGAGTTTCTTAGCCACTTCCCATGCGTAGTCTACGTGTTTTTCGTTAGAAACGGGGATGAGAGTTACTTGATGTGGTGCAAGCCATGTTGGGAAAGCTCCCTTGTAGTTCTCAATCAAGATAGCTGTGAAGCGTTCCATAGTTGAAATAACCCCACGGTGAATCATAACTGGACGGTGTTCTTCCCCGTCAGCTCCGATATATTTGAGGTCGAAGCGTTCTGGAAGCAAGAAGTCAAGCTGGATAGTTGAAAGGGTTTCTTCTTTTCCGAGAGCTGTCTTAACTTGGATATCCAATTTTGGTCCGTAGAAGGCTGCTTCACCCTCAGCTTCAAAGTAGTCAACACCCATTTCATCGAGAGCTGCACGAAGCATGGTTTGGGCATTTTCCCACATCTCATCATTATCAAAGTACTTGTGAGTATCTTGAGGGTCACGAAGAGAGAGACGGAAGCGGTATTCAGTCAAGTTGAAGTCTTCATAAACATCGATAATCAACTGAAGGGCACGTTGGAATTCTTCTTGGATTTGTTCAGGAGTTACAAAGAGGTGACCGTCGTTGAGAGACATTTCACGCACACGTTGAAGACCAGTAAGGGCACCAGATTTTTCGTAACGGTGCATCATACCGATTTCAGCGATACGGATTGGCAATTCACGGTATGAGTGAACATGGTGTTTGAAGACTTGGATGTGGTGTGGGCAGTTCATTGGACGAAGAACAAATTCTTCCCCGTCACCCATGTCCATAGTTGGGAACATGTCTTCTTGGTAATGATCCCAGTGACCAGAAGTCTTGTAAAGCTCTACAGAAGCAAGTGGTGGAGTGTAGACGTGTTGGTAGCCAGAAGCTAGCTCTTTGTCTACGATGTAGCGTTCCAACTCACGACGGATAGTCGCACCATTTGGCAACCAGAATGGAAGCCCTTGTCCGACTTCTTGTGAAATCATGAAGAGGTCAAGCTCTTTACCAAGTTTACGGTGGTCACGTTCCTTAGCTTCTTCACGCATTTGGAGGTAGTTTTTCAAGTCTTTCTTGTCAAACCAAGCTGTACCGTAGATCCGTTGCATCATCGCGTTGTCGCTATTTCCACGCCAGTAAGCACCAGCTACATGGAGAAGGTGGAAGATTTGGATGCGACCAGTTGTTGGCACGTGAGGGCCACGGCAAAGGTCTACATATTCACCTTGACGATAGATAGTCAAACCACCCTCGTCTTCAGAGTGTTCTTCAATCAATTCCAACTTGTAAGGGTCGTTTTTGAAGATTTCACGCGCTTCATCTTTCGATACTTCCTCACGAATAGAAGGGAAGTTTTCTTTAACGATCTTTTGCATTTCTTCTTCGATACGAGGCAGGTCTTCGTTAGAGATTTGACCAGCAGTATTGTCTGTATCGTAGTAGAAGCCATCTTCAATAGCTGGACCAACACCCAAGTGAATATCTGGGAAGAGGCGACGAGCTGCTTGGGCAAAAAGGTGAGCAGCTGAGTGACGCAAGATTGGAAGGGCATCTTCGTGATCAGGTGTCACGATTTCGATGCTTCCATCTTCAGTGATAGCACGAGTCGTGTCAATGAGTTTGCCGTTGAATTTACCAGCCAAGGCTTTTTTAGCTAGGGAATTGCTGATAGATTGGGCAATTTCAAAAGTAGTAACGCCAGATTCGAATTCACGAACAGCGCCATCTGGGAAAGTAATCTTAATCATGTGTTTTCTCCTTAAATATTTATTCTATTTTTTTGGACAATTTTAAGAGCCGAGCAACTTCTTCCGCAGTCTGATTCTCTGATTGACTGCCATCTGTTATGAGGCTAGGATAGCCTAATCTCACCGCTTCCTTACGAACCATTTGAGCAAAAAGAATGTCTCGTTGCATCCAGTTTTCAAAAGCTTGATCGGGGTTGGTTGTACCCTCTAAGACATAAGGAACCCATTCTCTCTGTATATAATGCTTTTTTTGAAAATCAGCTGTCGGAGTCAAGCATAGATAGGAGGATGCTTGACATTCAAGCTCCTTTACTAAGTGAGGCAAAAGTCCTGCTCCCTCCACCAAGAGAGGTCTGTTTTGATTTTTTATCAAGTAAGATTTTACATAAGGGAAAATCTCTTCATAAAAGCGCCATTCTTCATCTGCCATCTCTTCTGGATTTCTCATCCAGATTTGTTCCGGATTTCTATCCTGCCTAAGAAGGCAAATTGGCTGTGAGTCTGCACTTGCTTGACTCATCATCTCTTCTACCAAATCATCCAATTTGATATGAAGTAGTTGATACTGTCTAGCAAGAAGTGAGGCAATTGTTGACTTTCCACTGCAAGGCGATCCGCCAATCATATAAAGCATCGTTCTTCCTCCTTCTGACAAAACAAAAAACGACATCCTAAAAGGACGTCGCAACGTGGTTCCACCTTCATTTATGCACAACAAAAACTGTTGACACCTCTGATTGGCTTTAACGTAGCCACCGTTTTATGTTTGCATAAAAGTCAGTAGAGTAGTATCAGTTTAGGCTTTCTATGCGTTCTCAGCAACCACGCACTCTCTGGTAGAAAGGGGCTAAGTGACTTGTCTCTATGCATTATTATAGCATGATTGCGAGATTTTTCAAGGCTTTTATCCTATTTTTTTACTTTTCTGCTTGTTTGTAAGATGACTAAGACCTCTACCTGAAGCCATACCAAGTAGGGCGAAGATTTCATAGGCTACGAGATAAAGAAGAATGAACTCACCAAAGGTGATGATGGTAAAGCAATAGAGCAGTCCAATTCCCAGCAACCACCAAAGTGAGAAATGGAAACGGTAGCTATAAAGAAGGGATATGATGAAAGTTGCCAAAGGTGAAAAGAGGATGATGTTGTTAATGTACAGTCCCTTCAGTGTATATGGGTCAGTAATGAGTAGTGAGAATAGCTCATAGAGGGGCCAGTAAAAGAAGAAAATGACAAGGTAGTATGGGGTATACTTAAGATATTTTTTCATGGCAATATTCCTCCAATTCTTGCTAAAAGAGTGCTACTGAAGAGTATCTGGTTATAAATGAAGGTTCTCTTTACTTATATTATAGCACGATTCGGAGGCTCTTACAATTTAATCCAGTGATCAGTGATAGTAATCTTTTCGAGTGTTTTCTGTTATAATACTAACAAAAGAAGGAAAATAAGGAGAAAGAATGACTAAAATAGCAGTTCTTTCAGACATACATGGAAATACGACAGCTTTGGAAGCTGTACTGGCTGATGCTAAAGCGGCAGAGGTAGACGAGTACTGGCTTTTGGGAGATATACTCATGCCTGGGACAGGGCGTAGAAGGATATTGGATCTCTTAGCTAGCTTGCCTATTACAGTAAGAGTTCTGGGAAATTGGGAGAATAGTCTCTGGCGAGGCCTGCATCGCAAGTTAGATCCTACAAAAGCGAGTCATCGTTATCTCCTGCGTCAAAGTCAGTACATCTTAGAGGAGATTAGCCCTAAAGAAATCGAAGACCTCAATAATCAACCCATGCAAGTTCATCGTCAGTTTGGTGATTTGATGGTGGGAATCACTCACCATCTCCCTGATAAAAACTGGGGTAGAGAATTGATCCATACGGGAAAACAAGAAGATTTTGATAGATTGGTGACGAATCCCCGTGCCTCTATCGCAGTATATGGCCATATTCACCAACAGTTGCTTCGTTATGGAAGTGATGGTCAGTTGATTCTCAATCCAGGATCCATTGGGCAACCCTTCTTTTTAGATGCGAAGTTGCGTAAGGACCTGCGGGCCCAGTATATGATTTTAGAGTTTGATGAAGCAGGTTTGTCTGATGTTGATTTTCGTCGAGTGGATTATGATGTGGAAGCTGAATTGCAGTTGGCTAAGGATTTGAAGCTCCCCTATTTCCAGGTCTACTATGAAAGTTTGGTAAATGGGATTCACCATACTCATAACCATGAATTGTTAGGTCAGATTAGTGAACAAGAAGGTTATGATCAGGATGTTGAACTCTGGATGGAAAGAGACAAGAAAGATTGGTTTTAAAAGGAGTTTTGACTAGAAATAGGATAATCTAATGACAGCTGTTTCTTGGAAAGTCAAAAAGGAAACGAATTGACAGATTATAAAGTTTATGCTAGAATATGGAAAAATATATAATTTGAACACCATACTAATTGATGCTCAAAATAAAAAGGAGATTATTTATGAAGCCAGAAGAATTAGAAGCTATTGCTTCAGGATTAGGCCTACAGTTTGATGAGGAGTCCGGAAGCATTTATGGACGTCAATCGGGTTACTTATTATTGCTACATGAAGCAGATGTAAAAAATCAGTTTCGACTTAGCGTCAGTGTGAGCTTGAATGGCAATCCTGCAGATTCAGAAGAAAACGAGTTGGTGTGGGATGACTTTAAGAGCGAATCACTTCCAAACTTGTCAACCTTATCTATTAACCAGTACACTGTATCTATTGTTGTCAAGGGTGCGATGCGCAAATCAAAGACAATTGAAAAATTACAGACACTTATAACAGACCTCGTTGCATTCCTTGAAACCCATCACTTCGTTCAAGTTTGTGGCTACAGTGGTCAAGAGGGCCCAGTTAGTCTCTATCAATTAGGAGAGTCGGTTTTCATTATCAATGAAGAAAGCTATCAATTTTTGAAGAGTAATCTTCAAATTGAAATGGATTCTTATCACAGTCAGAAGGAAAATGTTCTTCTTGGTACCATTGGCGCCTTACTTGGCGCCTTGATTGGTGGGGCGGTTGCTCTTTTCATAGCTCGTCTTGGTTATGTAGCTGTCGCAGCGGGGCTTGTTCTTGGAATTTGTACCATTAAAGGATATGAAATGTTTGCAAGAAAGTTATCACGAAAAGGGATTCTGATTTCTGTTGTTTTGATGGTAGTTACAGTCTTTTTAGTGAATCAAATCGATTTGGCAATGGAAGTCGTAGCTCAACTAGGGGTTGAGTTTGCCTATGCTTTCCGAGTGGTAAATGAACTAATTGCAAGCGGAGAATATCCGGATAATTATTTCTTTAATCTAGGGATGTTAGCTGTTTTTACCTTGGCTGGTGCGGGGATTTCTATCAGTTCAGTCTGGTCAAGACACAAAATAAAGGGAACTGCTCGTAAAATTGGGTAAAAGATAAGCTTTTGTATTCTCTCAGTCACTAGACTTACTAGGGAATACAAGGCTTTTTCTGATTAAAAATAATATTGTGGTAATAATTGACATTACAACACAAAAGGGTATAATGGGTATCAGATAGGATGTAAAAGGAGAAGAAAATGCAAATTTCAAGCCGATTTACAATTGCGACTCATATGATGATTATTATTGCAATGCAGGATACAGATAGTAAAGTAACCAGCGATTTTCTTGCGGCCAGTGTTGGAGTCAACCCAGTTATTATCCGAAAGACTTTATCGCAACTCAAAAAAGCTGGATTGATTTCAGTTGCTCGTGGTACGGGCGGTACCGAGATTATCAAAGACCTCCAAGATATTAGCCTTTTTGATGTTTATCAGGCTGTTGAATGTTTAGGAAAATCTGGCAAGCTCTTTAGTTTCCATGACAATCCAAATCCTAAGTGTCCAGTAGGAGCAAATATTCATGAAGTCTTGGATCAAAAATTGCTGGATATCCAACTAGCGATGGAAAACCAACTTCGTCAGACAAGTCTGGCTCAGGTTGTGGCCGATGCTCAGAATAAACTGTCTAAGTGAGAGGACTAAGGTTCTCTTTTTTCTATTGCCCTTATGTAGCTAGGATGTAGCCGTGAGAGGAGGTAATAGACTACATGCAATAGAATCTTTCTCTGGATAGTCAGAAGCAAGACCAGCGCTTAGTAGCAGTCAAAAACCAGCTCCCCACATGCATGGAGAGCTAGTTTCTTTATTCTGCGGCTTGTTGCCAATGTTTTGCCAGCTTATGAGACAAGCTAGAAATAGCAAAGTTAAAGATAAAGTAAATCAAGGCAATCAGGATATAAAGACTGAAGACCTGCTCAGGTTCAAAATAGCGTCCCATGAGGATTTGGCTAGCTCCAAAGAGCTCTTGTAGAGCGATAACAGAGTAGAGAAGGCTGGTATCCTTAATCACGGTCACAAACTGAGAAATGATAGCCGGCAGCATTTTACGGATTGCTTGTGGGAGAATGATGTAGTAGAGGATTTGCACTGAAGTGAATCCTTGCGACATTCCTGCTTCGTACTGACCCTTGTCCACGGCATTGAGACCGCCTCGGATAATCTCAGCTAGGGCTGCTGAGGTAAAAAGGGTAAAGGCCGTAATACCTGCTGGTGTGGACTTCATCTTAAACACCAAAAAGATGGTGAAAATCCAGAGAAGGTTGGGAACATTACGCACAAACTCTATATAAATGCTGGAGATGATTCGCAAGACAGGATTTTTCCCATTTCTCATTACGGCTAGTACTGCTCCGATAAGGGTCGAGAAGACGATAGCAATTAAAGAAATATAGAGGGTCAAGCCAAATCCTTTAAAGATAAAGGCTAGGTTATCTGGGGTCAAAACTTCTAAAATAGATTCCATAGTAACCTCCTAAAGTGAATAGGCTTTTTTGTTGGCTTGCTCCATCTTGCGACCAAATTGGGCGACAGGGAAGCAAAGGGCAAAGTAGAGTAGGGCGGCACCTAGAAATGCAGGGATGTAGTTTCCGTTGAGCGCCGACCAAGACTTGGTCACAAACATCAAGTCCACTCCAGAGATGATCGCAACCGTTGAAGTATTCTTGATAAGGTTAACGATTTGGTTGGTCAAAGGAGGGAGAATGATACGGAAGGCCTGAGGCAAGATAATCAAGCGCATAGCACTGATATAGGAAAAACCTTGCGACAATGCGGCCTCCATCTGACCACTAGGAATAGACTGAATCCCTGAACGAATAACCTCAGCAATATAGGCACCGTGATAAAGTCCGACGCAGAGAACAGCTGTCCAATAAATTGGAATCATGATGGTGTGATCACTGATAAGGGGTAGGCCATAAAAAACAATAACAAACTGTACCAAGAGAGGGGTGTTTTGGTAAAATTCGACAAAGATACGAGCCAAAATCCTTAAAATTTGATGTTTGCTAGTTGATAGGACTCCAAAGATGATTCCTAAGACCATAGCTAGGATAAAGGAACCAACCGCTAGGGCAAGAGTGAAGAGGAAACCATTGAAAAATTGTCCAAAATCCTGAAAATAGGCTGTCCAAGATGATAAATCTGTCATGGGGTGTCCTCCTTAATCTGCGGTATGGCTAGATGGTTTGAGCTTGTAACGGTCATAAAGCTTCTGCAAACTACCGTCCTTGCTCCATTTAGTGACCAAGGTATCAAGATAGTCGCTGAGCTCAGTATTTGATTTCTTGGTGACGATACCGTAGTCAGATGGCTTGAAACTATCATCTAGCAGTTCTGTCCGTTTACTAATGTAGCCAGACAGGATAGAGCGGTCTACGGAAAAGGCATCAATACGGTGAGCGTGAAGGGAAGTAATCAATTCTGGGTAGGAACCAAGTTCGACGAATTTAAAGGTTAGACCTTTCTTTTTACCCAGTTCAGTAATCAGGTGTTGGGTAATGGAACCTTGGGCAACTCCGATCGTTTTACCGTTTAGGTCTTCAATGCTTTTGATGTTGGCAGATTTGTTGACCAAAAATCCAGAAGCGTCCGTATAGTAGGGACTGGTGAAGTTGTATAGCTTTTTACGCTCGTCTGTGATGGTGAAGGTCGCGATATCCATATCGACCTGTTCGTTGTCTAGGAGTGGTCCACGAGTTTGTGCAGTAACAGGAACGTAGCGAATCTTGACCTTGAGTTCGTCTGCAATCATCTTGGCCAAGTCCGTTTCGATACCAGAATAAGTTCCTGTCTTGGGATCTTTGTAACCAAAATTGGGAACGTCTTGTTTGACACCGACAACCAGTTCGCCTCTTTTTTGAATGTCTGCGACTCTAGTATCGGCTTGGACTGGTTTGGCAGCAACAAGGCTGAAAAGGCCAATTAATAATGCGGATAAAAAGAGTTTCTTTTTCATAGGCGCCTCCTTATTTGACTTTGTCACTTTCGTGGTTGATAATTTTGCTGAGGAATTGTTGGGCACGGGGTTCGCTTGGATTGTCGAAGAAATCATCGACATCTGTCGTATCCACCAAAACTTCTCCGTCGGCCATAAAGATGATGCGGTCAGCAACTTCACGGGCAAAGCCCATTTCATGGGTAACGATGATCATATTCATCCCGTCATGTGCCAGTTTCTGCATAACTGCTAGAACATCTCCGATAGTCTCAGGATCAAGAGCAGATGTTGGCTCATCAAAGAGGAGGAGTTCCGGACGCATAGCGAGGCCGCGTGCGATGGCAATCCGTTGTTTTTGTCCACCAGATAGCATGGATGGATAGGAATCTTTCTTGTCCCACATATTTACAAATTCCAGATATTTTTGGGCTGTTTTTTCAGCTTCTTTTTTATCAATTCCTAGAACTTTTACGGGAGCTAGTGTTACATTTTCTAACACAGTTTTGTGTGGATAAAGGTTAAAATGTTGAAAAACCATGCCGACTTCCTTACGAAGAGGAACTAAATCTTTCTGACTGGCACCTGCTACTTGGTGTCCATTGACTAGGAGACTTCCTTTGTCAACAGCCTCCAAACCATTAATCGTACGGATAAGAGTAGATTTACCAGATCCGGAAGGTCCAAGCAGGACAACGACTTGTCCTTTTTCAAAACGGAGATTGATGTCGCGGAGTGCGTGATAGTCTCCGTAATATTTTTCGACGTGTTTAAATTCTACTAAAGCCATGAGAGATCTCCTTTGTGTTAGATTTTATAACATGATTTTACAACAAAAGAATGTTCTTGTCAAATCATATCTGAAAAAAATTCACTAAAATGTTATAAAAAAGCAATATGGATAGAGAAAATGCCTAAATCGTGTTATAATGAAACGATAGAATTCTTAGAAAGAGTGGATGTTTTTTTGATAACTCCTACTTATGAATGGCAGTTTGCCCCGCAGGTTGAAGATGCGGATTTTACAAAGATAGCCAAGAGGGCTGGACTGGGTCCTGAGGTGGCTCGGTTATTATTTGAAAGAGGGATTCAGAACGAAGAAAGTCTAAAGAAGTTCTTAGAACCTTCTTTGGAAGACTTGCACGATCCCTATCTGCTCCATGATATGGACAAGGCAGTGGAGCGGATTCGTCAGGCAATTGAAGAAGGGGAAAACATCCTCATCTATGGAGACTATGATGCGGATGGTATGACTTCGGCCTCTATTGTTAAGGAAAGTTTGGAACAGCTGGGCGCAGAGTGTCGTGTTTACCTGCCCAATCGCTTTACAGATGGCTATGGCCCTAATGCCAGTGTCTATAAATACTTTATCGAGCAAGAGGGGATTTCCTTGATTGTGACAGTGGACAATGGGGTTGCAGGTCACGAGGCTATTGAACTAGCTCAGTCTATGGGAGTGGATGTCATTGTGACTGACCATCATTCCATGCCTGAAACCCTTCCTGATGCTTATGCGATTGTTCATCCCGAGCATTCAGATGCGGGCTATCCTTTCAAACAGTTGGCCGGATGCGGAGTGGCTTTCAAGCTGGCTTGCGCTCTTTTAGAAGAAGTACAAGTGGAGTTGCTTGATTTGGTCGCCATCGGAACTATTGCCGATATGGTGAGCCTGACGGATGAAAACCGTATTTTGGTTCAATATGGTCTGGAAATGTTGGGGCATACTCAGCGCATCGGTCTGCAAGAAATGCTAGACATGGCTGGGATTGCTGCTAATGAAGTGACAGAAGAAACGGTTGGATTCCAGATTGCCCCTCGTTTAAATGCCTTAGGCCGCTTGGACGATCCCAATCCTGCCATTGATTTGTTGACTGGCTTTGATGATGAGGAAGCGCATGAGATTGCCCTCATGATTCATCAGAAAAACGAAGAGCGCAAGGAAATCGTTCAGTCAATCTATGAAGAAGCTAAGACCATGGTGGATCCTGAGAAGAAGGTCCAGGTCTTGGCAAAGGAAGGTTGGAATCCTGGAGTTCTGGGTATCGTGGCTGGCCGCTTGCTGGAAGAACTAGGGCAGACGGTCATCGTTCTTAACATAGAGGACGGTCGTGCCAAGGGCAGTGCTCGTAGCGTGGAAGCTGTCGATATTTTTGAAGCCTTGGATCCCCATCGAGACCTCTTTATCGCCTTTGGCGGCCATGCTGGTGCAGCAGGGATGACGCTAGAGGTTGAGAAATTCTCAGATTTATCCCAGGTTTTGGAAGGTTATGTCCGTGAAAAGGGTGCAGATGCTAGTGGCAAGAATAAGTTAAATCTAGATGAAGAGCTAGACTTGGAGACGCTTAGCTTGGAAACGGTCAAAAGTTTTGAACGTTTGGCACCTTTTGGAATGGACAATCAGAAACCTGTCTTTTATATCAAGGATTTTCAGGTCGAAAGTGCCCGTACTATGGGGGCAGGCAATGCCCACCTCAAACTAAAAATTTCCAAGGGTGAGGCGAGTTTTGAAGTGGTGGCCTTCGGACAAGGTAGATGGGCGACAGAGTTTGCTCAGACAAAAAACTTAGAATTGGCAGTCACCCTGTCTGTCAACCAATGGAATGGCCAAACTGCCCTCCAGTTGATGATGGTGGATGCGCGTGTGGAAGGTGTTCAACTCTTTAACATTCGTGGGAAGAATGCAGTCTTGCCAGAAGGGGTTCCAGTCTTGGACTTTGCTGGAGAATTACCAGAATTAGCGACCAGTGATGCTGTGGTTGTGAAAACCATTCCTGAGGATATTACCCTGCTGAAGACCGTTTTTCAGGAGCAAAATTTCTCTGCGGTCTATTTCAAGAACGACATTGACAAGGCCTACTATCTAACAGGTTATGGGACTAGAGAGCAGTTTGCTAAATTGTACAAGACCATTTACCAGTTTCCAGAGTTTGATATTCGCTATAAGCTGAAGGATCTGGCGGCTTATCTCAATATCCAACAAATCTTGCTGGTCAAGATGATTCAAGTATTTGAGGAACTGGGCTTTGTGACGATCAAAGATGGTGTCATGACAGTCAATAAAGAAGCGCCGAAAAGGGAAATTGCTGAAAGTCAGATTTACCAAAATCTCAAACAAACCGTCAAAGATCAAGAAATAATGGCACTGGGGACAGTGCAAGAAATGTATGATTTTTTAATGGAGTTATAGATGGAAAGGGACTGAGATGACCTATCTCAGTCTCTTTTTGTCGGATAAATGCTTGCTGTGGGAGTGGTTGATTAGATAGTCTTTTGGATGGTTTGCTGATGTAAAGATTGGGGAAATGATTCATTTTTTATTCTCTTCTATCACTTTATACGATGTCTGCTTTTAAACCTTATGTAGTAAAAGTATAAATTTTTGTAACATGACTAAAATATAACTCTAAACGAACTGACATGTAAATCAAGTATGATTTTCTTATCAAGAAAATATAAGGGGAATCTAGTTATGAAAAAAACAGTTACGAAACTGACTCTTGGTTTGACTTCTACCGCTATTTTGGCTACAGTTGGGGCTCAAACGGTTCATGCGAACTCTTACGTTGTCCAAGACGGTGATTCATTTTATGCCATTGCAACTGCAAACGGCATGGATCCGCATGAGTTGGCAGCTTTGAATGGAAAAACCATCTTTGACACTATCCACCCAGGCGATGTATTGGAAGTGAGTGGTTTCGCTCAGGCTAGCTCTACCTACAGTGCTCCAGCTAGTACTGCGAATGTGGTATCAAATACAGAGGATGTTGTCGAAAAGACTCCGACAAACTATGGAAACTCTTATCCTGTTGGTCAGTGTACATGGGGCGTGAAAGAATTGGCTCCTTGGGCTAGCAACTGGTGGGGAAATGCCAACACGTGGGCAATCTACGCTAGTGCTCAAGGCTATAAGACAGGAAGTGTTCCAGTAGTAGGAGCAATCGCCGTTTGGGATGGTGGTGAATATGGACACGTTGCTTATGTAACAGATGTTCAAAGTGAAAACTCTATTCAGGTATTGGAAGCAAACTACAGACGTCAAAAGCAGATTGCGAATTACCGTGGCTTCTTTAATCCACATGAATTTTTAGGTAACGTCACTTATATCTATCCAAACTAAAGATGATAAAAAGATTTAGAATTTCTAAGTCTTTTTTCTTTTTGAAGAAATCTCCTATCAGTATCCTCCATCTTAGTGGCTAATTGCTGAAAATTTTTTAGATTTTGTAGCGAACAGGCAATTCTCGCTTTTGGACGTAGATAAACCATGTCTTTGAAAAAAATAGTTTTCAAGTCGAGAGGCGAAGGGCAAGAATTTAACTTGTTTTGAACTAAAAGAGAAATTTAGGGTTCGAGAAAGGTATCTGAAATTAAATTGATTCAAAAAGCCCATATTTTTGATGGTACAATCGTTCCATTATCTTCGATGAAGCCTCCAAAAGAGAAGTCAAAGTAAAAGAATTCGATTCACAGTAGTGACTAATCTCTAGTTAAAAACCTATCTTCGTTTTGAAAATAATCAAAAAAATGGTATAATGGTAGGAAAAGATTCGGCTGGAAGTTTTAGAACTTTTAGAATAAGAGGGTGAATTCGCCCTATAATCAAGATAAATGAAGTTTCGGAGGAAAAATGAGTAATATCAGTTTAACAACACTAGGTGGTGTACGAGAAAATGGGAAAAATATGTACATCGCTGAAATCGATGGTTCTATTTTTGTTTTGGATGCGGGGCTTAAATACCCTGAAAATGAACAACTAGGTGTTGATGTCGTCATTCCAAATATGGACTACCTTTTTGAAAATAGCGATCGTATCGCAGGGGTCTTTTTGACCCACGGACATGCGGATGCCATTGGTGCCCTGCCTTATCTTTTGGCAGAGGCTAAGGTGCCTGTGTTTGGTTCTGAGTTGACTATTGAGTTGGCCAAACTCTTTGTCAAAGGGAATGATACGGTTAAGAAATTCAATGACTTCCATGTGATTGATGAAGATACAGAGATCGACTTTGGAGGGACTGTGGTTTCCTTCTTCCGTACAACCCACTCCATCCCAGAAAGTTTGGGAATAGTCCTGAAAACAGCTGAAGGTAGCATAGTTTATACAGGGGACTTCAAGTTTGACCAGACAGCTAGCGAATCCTATGCGACGGATTTTGCTCGTTTGGCAGAAATCGGTCGTGATGGTGTCTTGGCGCTCCTCAGTGATTCAGCCAATGCAGACAGCAATATCCAGGTGGCGAGCGAGAGTGAAGTTGGAGACGAAATTACCCAGACCATTGCAGACTGGGAAGGTCGTATCATCGTTGCCGCAGTTGCCAGCAACCTTTCTCGTATTCAGCAGGTTTTTGATGCTGCAGCAGATACAGGTCGCCGAGTTGTTTTGACTGGATTTGATATTGAAAATATCGTCCGCACTGCGATTCGTCTCAAAAAATTATCTCTAGCTAATGAAAGTCTCTTGATTAAACCCAAAGAAATGTCTCGTTTTGAAGACCATGAGTTGATTATCCTTGAGACTGGGCGTATGGGTGAGCCTATTAATGGACTTCGTAAGATGTCTATTGGTCGCCACCGCTATGTGGAAATCAAAGATGGGGACTTGGTCTATATCGTAACGACTCCATCTATCGCCAAAGAAGCCGTTATGGCGCGTGTTGAAAACATGATCTACCAAGCTGGTGGTGTGGTGAAACTCATTACCCAAAGCTTGCGAGTATCCGGACACGGGAATGCGCGTGATTTGCAGTTGATGATCAATCTTCTGCAACCAAATTACCTCTTCCCTATCCAAGGGGAGTACCGTGAGTTGGATGCGCATGCCAAGGCTGCCATGGCAGTTGGGATGTTGCCGGAACGCATTTTCATCCCTAAAAAGGGAACGACCATGTCTTATGAACATGGAGACTTTGTTCCAGCTGGAGCAGTTTCTGCAGGGGATGTCTTGATTGACGGAAATGCCATCGGGGATGTTGGAAATGTCGTCCTTCGTGACCGTAAGGTCTTGTCAGAGGATGGGATCTTTATCGTAGCAATCACTGTCAACCGTCGTGAGAAAAAAATTGTGGCCAAGGCTCGCGTCCATACACGTGGATTTGTTTACCTCAAGAAGAGCCGTGATATTCTCCGTGAAAGTTCAGAATTGATTAACCAAACGGTAGAAGAGTATCTTCAAGGTGATGACTTTGACTGGGCAGATCTCAAAGGCAAGGTTCGTGACAATCTGACCAAGTACCTCTTTGATCAAACCAAGCGTCGCCCGGCAATCTTGCCAGTCGTGATGGAAGCAAAATAATAAGCAGAATACCTACAGAAAAAGTCGAAATTCGGCTTTTTCTTATAGAATAGTAAAAGGAGACAACCATGGCAGTTATGAATATTGAGTATTACTCAGAAGTTTTGGATATGGAGTGGGGCGTTACCGTACTCTATCCAGATGCTAGTCGGGTGACTGAACCAGATTGCACAGATATTCCTGTCCTTTATCTTTTGCACGGAATGTCAGGAAACCAAAATAGCTGGCTCAAACGTACCAATGTCGAACGCTTGTTGCGGGGAACCAATCTCATTGTTATCATGCCCAATACTAGCAATGGCTGGTACACAGATACTCAGTATGGCTATAACTACTATACTGCTCTAGCAGAAGAACTCCCCCAAGTCATGAAACGTTTCTTCCCCAATATGACCAGCAAGCGAGAAAAGACCTTCATAGCAGGTCTCTCCATGGGAGGATATGGTTCCTTCAAACTCGCTCTATCGACGAATCGTTTTTCTCATGCGGCTAGTTTTTCTGGTGCGCTCAGTTTTCAGGATTTTTCTCCTGAAAGTCAGGATCTGGGGTCACTTGCCTACTGGCGAGGAGTTTTTGGAGAGATTAAAGACTGGACAGCTAGCCCTCATTCGCTTGAAAGCATGGCTGAAAAATCCGATAAAAAGACCAAACTATGGGCTTGGTGTGGGGAGCAAGACTATCTCTACTCTGCCAATAACCTCGCAGTGAAAAACCTCAAAAATCTTGGTTTTGAGGTGACCTATAGTCATAGTCCAGGTAAGCACGAGTGGTACTACTGGGAAAAACAATTGGAACGTTTTTTGGCTACTCTACCAATTGACTTTGTTTTGGAAGAACGTTTATCTTAGTTTTAGTTTTCTTTCAGCTTTCTTCAGTAAAATAGAGAATCTATCTTGATCAAGGAGAACGTGATTTCAAGATAGGTTCTTATTTTTATGAAAGGTGGGGCGTCATGTTCTGGATTATTCGATTATTCTTCCGATTTCTTTTGGGAATTTGGCGTTTCTTCTGGCGTCTGGTTTGGACCGTGGTCATTCTACTTCTCATTGCCTTTGGAGTGGTTTGGTATCTGTCTGGTGATTTTCATTCTGCGGTCAATCAGGTTGAAAAAATGAGCAAGATTGGTCAAGGTGGCTGGAATCAATGGAAGGAGACGGGAACGCTGGAAGTCTTGTCTCAGACAGACAGTCACCAACATGCAGAAGGCAAGTGGGCTCAAGCCTCAGCTCGCATCTATATTGAGCCTCAAATGGATGAGACCTTCCAAGGCGCCTATGCAGAAGCCATAAAAAACTGGAATCAAACGGGAGCTTTTACCTTTGAGGTGGTTACGGATCCTAGCCAGGCAGATATTGTGGCAAGTGAAATGAATGATGGATCGACCGCTGTAGCAGGTCAAGCCGAGAGTCAAACCAATTTGTTAACCAAACAATTTATATCTGTAACGGTTCGCCTGAATCACTATTATCTATCCAATCCAAGTTATGGTTATTCTTATGAACGGATCGTGCACACGGCGGAGCACGAGCTGGGGCATGCCATCGGTTTGGATCATACCAACGAAACTTCTGTCATGCAGCCAGCAGGTTCCTATTATGGGATTCAGCCTCAGGATGTGACAGCTGTTCAAGAACTCTATACCAGTAGCGACTAGATGAAGTCGGTGCAATCCGAAAAGAAATCAAAGCTCCTCTATCAAGCGATTGGTGGGGCTTTTTGTTCGTCCTGTCACGGCCTTTTTGCTATAATGGAACTATGAATAACTTGATCGAATCAAAACTGGAGCTCTTGCCGACCAGCCCCGGTTGTTACATTCACAAAGATAAAAACGGCACTATCATTTATGTAGGAAAGGCTAAAAATCTGCGCAATCGAGTGCGGTCCTATTTCCGTGGAAGTCATGATACCAAGACGGAAGCTCTGGTGTCTGAGATTGTAGATTTTGAATTTATTGTTACGGAGTCCAATATTGAGGCACTTCTCCTAGAAATCAACCTGATTAAGGAAAATAAGCCCAAGTACAATATCATGCTCAAGGATGATAAGTCCTATCCCTTCATCAAAATCACTAATGAGCGTTATCCTCGCTTGATTATCACCCGTCAGGTCAAGAAGGACGGTGGTCTTTATTTTGGACCTTATCCTGATGTGGGGGCAGCCAATGAAATCAAGCGACTACTGGACCGAATTTTCCCTTTTCGGAAATGTACCAACCCGCCCTCTAAGGTCTGTTTTTACTACCATATCGGCCAGTGTATGGCCCACACCATCTGTAAAAAAGATGAGGCCTATTTCAAGTCCATGGCTCAGGAGGTTTCTGATTTCCTAAAAGGGCAGGATGACAAAATCATCAATGACCTCAAGGGCAAGATGGCAAAGGCGGCTCAAAGTATGGAGTTTGAACGTGCGGCGGAATACCGTGACCTGATTCAGGCCATTGGAACACTTCGGACCAAGCAAAGGGTCATGGCAAAAGATTTGCAAAATCGTGATGTCTTTGGCTACTATGTGGAAAAGGGTTGGATGTGTGTCCAGGTTTTCTTTGTTCGTCAAGGCAAGCTCATTGAGAGGGATGTCAATCTCTTCCCCTACTACAATGATCCGGATGAGGACTTCTTGACCTATGTGGGACAATTCTATCAAGAAAAATCCCACCTGGTTCCCAATGAGGTGCTGATTCCGCAAGATATCGATGAAGAAGCCGTTAAGGCCTTGGTGGATACCAAGATTTTCAAGCCCCAACGTGGAGAGAAAAAGCAGCTGGTCAATCTAGCCATAAAAAATGCCCGTGTTAGTCTGGAGCAGAAGTTCAATCTGCTGGAAAAATCTGTCGAAAAGACCCAAGGAGCTATTGAAAATCTGGGACGCTTGCTCCAAATCCCGACCCCAGTACGTATCGAGTCCTTTGATAACTCTAATATCATGGGAACTAGTCCTGTTTCAGCCATGGTGGTCTTTGTCAATGGCAAACCGAGTAAAAAAGACTACCGTAAGTACAAAATCAAGACTGTCATTGGACCTGATGATTATGCGAGTATGCGAGAGGTTATTCGCAGACGTTATGGTCGAGTTCAACGTGAGGGTTTAACCCCGCCAGATTTGATTGTGATTGATGGGGGACAAGGTCAAGTCAATATCGCAAAGCAAGTCATCCAAGAAGAGCTAGGTTTGGATATCCCAATTGCAGGTCTGCAAAAGAATGACAAGCACCAAACCCATGAACTGCTCTTTGGAGATCCACTGGAAGTGGTGGAGTTGTCTCGCAATTCTCAAGAATTCTTTCTCCTCCAACGCATCCAGGATGAGGTGCACCGCTTTGCTATCACCTTCCACCGCCAACTGCGCTCCAAAAATTCCTTTTCTTCACAACTGGATGGGATTGACGGTCTGGGACCTAAACGCAAACAGAATCTCATGAAGCATTTTAAATCTCTCACTAAAATCAAGGAAGCTAGTGTGGATGAAATTGTCGAAGTGGGTGTGCCAAGAGCAGTCGCAGAAGATGTGAAAAGAAAGTTGAACCCTCAGGAAGAAGTGGAATTGGCTCAAGTGGCGGAAGAAAGAGTGGACTACCAAACAAAAGGAGATTATGATGAACCATAAAATCGCAATTTTATCAGATATTCATGGAAATGTGACTGCCTTAGAAGCAGTGATTGCAGATGCTAAAGCACAAGGAGTCAGTGAATACTGGCTCATGGGAGACATTTTCCTCCCTGGTCCAGGTGCAAATGACTTGGTCGCTCTGTTAAAGGAACTTTCTATCACTACAAGTGTTCGAGGCAATTGGGATGATTGTGTCCTTGAGGCTTTAGATGGGCAATATGGCTTGGAAGACCCACAGGAAGTCCAGCTCTTGCGTATGACGCAGTATTTGATGGAGCGAATGGATCCTGCAACGATTGACTGGCTACGAAGCTTACCTATGCTAGAAAAGAGAGAAGTTGACGGACTGCGTTTTTCTCTTTCTCATAATTTGCCAAATAAGAACTATGGTGGTGACTTGCTAGTTGAGAATGATACAGAGAAATTTGACCAACTCCTAGATGATGAAGTTGATGTGGCAGTCTATGGTCATGTTCACAAGCAGTTGCTTCGTTATGGCAGTCAAGGGCAACAAATCATCAATCCAGGGTCGATTGGCATGCCCTATTTTAATTGGGAGGCGTTAAAAAATCACCGTGCTCAGTATGCTGTGATAGAAGTAGAATATGGGGAATTAGTAAACATTCTATTCCGAAAAGTTGCTTATGACTATGAAGCAGAGTTAGAATTGGCCAAGTCCAAGGGGCTTCCTTTTATCGAAATGTATGAAGAACTACGCCGAGATGACAACTATCGGGGGCACAATCTAGAACTCTTAGCTAGTTTAATTGAAAAGCATGGGTATGTTGAGGATGTGAAGAAATTTTTGGAGGCTATAAAGTCAGAATATAAGGTAGACTAGTTTCTTAAAACCCCTGAAAATTAGTTGGAACTGGATGAGGAAAAATCTGATTTTAATGATAAGTTTAAATCCAGGACTTCATCCGTGTTCCAATTTCTTTCTATGAAAAATCTCTGCAAGCTCTTTCAAAATATGGTAGAATGGATGCAGTAGAATTAGAAAAGGAAATCGATTATGAAATTTCTTGAATTAAATAAAAAACGTCATGCGACTAAGCATTTTACTGATAAACCGGTAGATCCCAAAGATGTGCGTACGGCTATCGAAATCGCAACCTTGGCCCCAAGTGCCCACAACAGCCAGCCATGGAAGTTTGTGGTTGTTCGTGAGAAAAATGCTGAATTGGCAAAATTGGCTTATGGTTCGAACTTTGAGCAGGTATCAGCAGCACCTGTAACCATTGCCTTGTTTACCGACACAGATTTGGCTAAACGTGCTCGTAAGATTGCCCGAGTTGGCGGCGCTAATAACTTTTCTGAAGAGCAACTTCAATATTTTATGAAGAATCTGCCAGCTGAATTTGCGCGTTACAGTGAACAACAAGTCAGCGACTACCTAGCCCTCAATGCAGGTTTGGTTGCCATGAACTTGGTTCTTGCTCTGACAGACCAAGGAATCGGTTCTAACATTATTCTTGGATTTGACAAATCAAAAGCCAACGAAGTTTTGGACATTGAAGACCGATTCCGTCCAGAACTCTTGATCACAGTTGGATACACAGATGAGAAATTGGAACCAAGCTACCGCTTGCCAGTAGATGAAATTATCGAGAAGAGATAGGAAGAAAAAATGACAGTTATTGATTTTACAGCAGAAGTAGAAAAACGCAAAGAAGACCTCTTGGCTGACTTGTTTAGCCTTTTGGAAATCAACTCAGAACGTGATGACAGCAAAGCCGATGCTGAGCATCCATTTGGACCTGGTCCAGTAAAAGCCTTGGAAAAATTCCTTGAAATCGCAGACCGTGATGGCTATCCAACTAAAAATGTTGATAACTACGCAGGACATTTTGAGTTTGGTGAAGGAGAAGAAGTTCTCGGAATCTTTGCTCACATGGACGTGGTGCCAGCTGGTAGCGGTTGGGACACGGACCCTTATACACCAACTATCAAAGACGGTCGCCTTTATGCGCGTGGAGCTTCAGACGACAAGGGGCCTACAACAGCTTGTTACTATGGTTTGAAAATCATCAAAGAATTGGGGCTTCCAACTTCTAAAAAAGTTCGTTTCATCGTCGGAACAGATGAAGAATCAGGCTGGGCAGACATGGACTACTACTTTGAACATGTAGGACTTGCGAAACCAGACTTCGGTTTCTCTCCAGATGCTGAATTCCCTATCATCAATGGTGAAAAAGGGAATATCACAGAATATCTCCATTTTGCAGGTGAAAATACTGGTGCAGCTCGCCTTCACAGCTTCACAGGTGGTTTGCGTGAAAACATGGTACCGGAGTCAGCAACAGCAGTTGTTTCAGGCGACTTAGTTGATTTGCAAGCTAAGCTAGATGCCTTCGTTGCAGAGCACAAACTGAGAGGAGAAATCCAAGAAGATGCTGGCAAATACAAGGTGACCATCATTGGTAAATCAGCTCATGGTGCTATGCCTGCTTCAGGTGTCAACGGTGCAACTTACCTGGCCCTCTTTCTCAGTCAGTTTGACTTTGCAGGACCAGCCAAAGACTACCTCGACATCGCTGGTAAGATTCTCTTGAATGACCATGAGGGCGAAAATCTCAAGGTGGCTCATGTGGATGAAAAGATGGGTGCCCTTTCTATGAATGCAGGTGTTTTCCGCTTTGACGAAGCAAGTGCTGACAATACCATTGCCCTCAACTTCCGTTATCCAAAAGGAACCAGTCCAGAGCAGATCCAGTCAATCCTTGAAAACTTGCCAGTTGCTTCTGTTAGCCTTTCTGAACACGGTCACACCCCTCACTATGTGCCAATGGAAGATTCGCTTGTGCAAACCTTGTTGAATGTTTATGAAAAACAAACTGGTCTTAAAGGTCACGAGCAAGTCATCGGAGGTGGAACTTTCGGACGTCTCTTAGAGCGTGGTGTGGCCTACGGTGCTATGTTCCCGGACTCAATCGATACCATGCACCAAGCCAATGAATTTATCGCCTTGGACGATCTCTTCCGAGCAGCAGCAATCTATGCTGAAGCTATTTATGAATTGATCAAATAAAACGATAGAAGTCTGAGATGTTATGCTTGGACTTCTTTTTGGAGGGAAAACAGATGTCTCAAATCGAAAGAATCAAGCAAGCCATTATGGCGGATCCACAGAATACCAGCTATACCGAACGCGGAATAGAGCCACTCTTTGCAGCGCCAAAGACAGCTCGCATCAATATTGTCGGTCAGGCTCCTGGACTTAAAACACAAGAAGCAGGGATTTATTGGAAGGATAAGAGTGGTGACCGCTTGCGGGACTGGCTAGGTGTGGATGAAGATACCTTTTACAATTCGGGTTATTTTGCAGTATTGCCCATGGATTTCTACTTTCCGGGGCATCGCAAGTCAGGTGATCTTCCACCTCGTAAAGGCTTTGCCGAAAAATGGCATCCGCAACTCTTGCAAGAGTTGCCCGATATCCAATTAACTCTCTTGATTGGGCAGTATGCCCAAGCCTATTATTTACATGAGAAAGTTAGTGGCAAGGTGACAGAAAGGGTAAAACATTACCAGAACTACTTACCAACCTATTTTCCACTAGTTCACCCCTCACCACGAAATCAAATCTGGATGGCTAAGAATCCTTGGTTTGAGTCAGAAGTGGTGCCCGATTTGAAAAAAAGAATTAAAACGATTTTAGGAGAAAAAGAATGAAAGAAATTTCCTTCGATGAATTTTACAAGCTTTACCAGAAAGGGTCCCTTTCCGTTTTAGACGTGAGAGAAGTGGATGAGTTTGAGACGCTTCATTTAGAAGTTGCTCAGAACCTACCACTTAGTCAATTGGCTGATACTTATGATCAATTGGACAAGGACCTCTTGTATTATGTCATTTGCAAATCTGGGATGAGGTCAGCACGTGCTTGTCAATTTCTAGCTGAACAGGATTATGACGTTACCAATGTTCAAGGTGGAATGACGGCCTTTGAAAATCTTTAAACCTATATGGCGATAGATCCTAGTCTTCCCTTGCTCGGTTCCAACTGAGTAAGGGATTTTGTTTTTAGATAATTCTTATTTTTAAAAATATTGAAAACATTCAATGATTAATTTTGGATACTTTTTTCAGAGTCTTAATCATGGTATACTAGGTCAGTATTTTAGAAATATGAAGGAGATTTTTATGGCTAAAAAAGGTGCCCTAACAGGCTTGCTCCTGTTTGGAATATTTTTTGGTGCGGGAAACTTGATTTTTCCGCCTTCTCTAGGTGCCCTATCTGGAGAACAGTTTCTTCCTGCCATCGCAGGTTTTGTATTTTCGGGTGTCGGGATTGCTGTCCTAACGCTCATCATCGGAACGCTCAATCCTAAAGGATACATTTATGAGATTTCTAAGAAAATCTCACCTTGGTTTGCGACTCTTTATCTTGCAGTCCTCTATCTATCGATTGGCCCCTTCTTTGCTATTCCACGTACAGCAACAACAGCTTACGAGGTCGGTATCAGCCCTCTCTTGTCTGAAGCAAATAAAGGCTTAGGATTGATTATCTTTACCGTGCTTTACTTTTCCGCAGCCTATCTGATTTCACTCAATCCATCAAAGATTTTGGATCGTATCGGACGAATCTTGACACCAGTCTTTGCTTTGTTGATTGTTATCTTGGTTGTCCTAGGTGCCTTTAAATATGGTGGAACAAGTCCTCAAGCTGCTTCAGAAGCCTATCAAGCTTCTGCTTTTGGTACAGGTTTCCTAGAAGGCTATAATACCTTGGATGCCCTTGCCTCAGTGGCCTTCAGTGTCATCGCTGTTCAAACCTTGAAACAACTTGGATTCTCAAGTAAGAAAGAATACATTTCAACTATTTGGGTTGTTGGTATTGTTGTAGCTCTTGCCTTTAGTGCTCTTTATATCGGTTTAGGATTCCTTGGAAATCATTTCCCAGTACCAGCTGAAGTGATGAAGGGTGGAACACCAGGTGTTTATATCTTGTCGCAAGCAACTCAGGAAATCTTTGGTTCAACAGCTCAACTCTTCCTTGCTGTTATGGTAACTGTAACCTGCTTCACAACGACAGTTGGATTGATTGTGTCGACAGCAGAGTTCTTTAACGGACGTTTCCCACAAATCAGCTACAAGGCCTATGCCACCGCCTTTACCTTGATTGGATTTGCCATTGCAAACCTCGGTCTGGATGCTATCATCAAGTACTCAATTCCAGTATTGGTAATCTTGTATCCAATCACTATTGCCATTGTGATGATTGTGATTGTGAATAAGTTTGTACCCCTATCAAAACCGGGTATGCAACTAACAATGGGAGTTGTCACAGCAATCGCCGTTGCAAGTGTTCTTGGAAGCTCCTTTAAGATTGAGTTTCTAGAAAATCTTGTGAATGCTTTGCCTTTTGCTAAGGCATCCCTCCCATGGTTGGTACCTGCTATCATTGGAATCTTGCTTTCATTGGTTCTACCAAACAAACAAGAGAGTGATGTTTTTGAGATGGAATAAAAAAATTCTTGGTCAACGACCAAGAATTTTTTGTATAAGCACGACTCATTAGTTGGTTTGTTCAGTATAACCAGCCTCTTTAAGCATTTTTTTCGAGGCAGCAAAGCTTACACGGTTTCCAATACCAGAATATTCGTTCGGCATTGCTTTTTTCAATTCGTCAAGACTCGCGACAGTCATGTCAACCTCGATGTTTTGGATAACTTTTTCGTCTTGAATTTCAACTTTTTGTGTAACTCCTTTGACCCCTTCATAACCTTTATAAGTATCGTCAACAATTTCCTTAATACCTTCCGCGGTATTATTAAGTTTTTCAGGGTCAAGTACATTATGAACAGTTTGTTTTACAACGTCATCTCCCTTCACAGTATAAGTCAAGGTAGAATGAATTCCAGGTTTGCTATTGTGGACAAATGTGTGGGTTTCTGTCTCATCTTTCTTTTCAGATGATTGTTGACTGCTTTGCTTGGTCTCGCTTGACTGAGTTGTGTTGTCTTCTTTGCTACTGCTGTTAGTAGGTGTTGATGCTTGTTTGGAGCATCCGAGCAGGAGGACAAGTGAAGCCACTAGGACTAGTGAAGTTTTAACATAAGTTTTCATAGAATTTCCTTTCATAATCAAATTATTTTGTATTATAACATGATTCTACTACAAAATCAACTAGACCTCCCCTCTCATCTGACCTGACATGACAATGAACAGAAACTAGTCTGACAATTAAAGTTTTATCTCTATCTATTTCAAAGAACTTTTATCGTATGGTTTTTTAAGGGGAGGGATTTAAATGCTCTTTTTATGGGACTGAGAGGGGGCTATTGGACTCATCGGTCAGGACTATAAAAAAATACCCCAAGAGTCAGAGTTGTGTCTAACTTTTGGGGTGGACCTACACTAGTCTATATGAAATTTTAGGGGATTAGTTTGTCTTTTCTGTGAATCCCATCTTTTCGAGAGATTTCTTCGAGTTTGAAAAGCTTACACGATTTCCAATACCAGAAAATTCTTCAGGAAGAGCTTTTCTAAGTTCGCTAATGCTTGCAACTGAGAAGTCAACTTCGAGATCTTGAACAACTTTTCCATCTTTGATTTCAATGGTTTGTTTAACACCTTTTAGCCCGTAATAACCTTTATAGGTATCCTCGAGTGTACTCTTGACCTCTTCTGGAGTTGCACCAAGGATTTCAGGATCTGCAACATTCTGAGCGGTTTGCTTGGTAACATTGTCGCCTTCTACAGTATAAACCAAGGTAGAAGTGATTCCAGGATTGCTTTTGTTGACAAAAGTATGTTTCTTGGCTGTTTCTTTCTTCTCAGAAGATTGCTCAGTGCTTTGTTTGGTCTCGCTTGATTGAGCAGTTTTGTCTTCCTTGGCACTGTTATTAGTAGGTGCTGATGCCTGTTTAGAGCATCCTATTAGAATGAGCAAAGCAGCCGCAAGGGCAAGTGAGGTTTTAAAGTAAGATTTCATATCCTTTACTTTCCTTTCATAATCAAAGTATTTGTATTATAACATGGATCCATAGTGAAATCAACTAGAAGGATAAGACCCTTTTCCAAAGGGATTCAGCTAGAAAAGTGATATAATGGTAGGAAGAGGTGAAGAAATGAATCAAACTGTAAACTATATCAAAGAATTAACCGCTATTGCTTCTCCAACAGGCTTTACTCGTGAGATTTCAGACTACCTAGTCCATACTTTAAAAGAGCTTGGTTACCAGCCTGTTCGCACAGCCAAGGGTGGTGTCAATGTGACCATTAAAGGTCAAAATGATGAACAACAACGCTATGTGACTGCCCATGTGGATACGCTGGGTGCTATTGTTCGTGCAGTCAAACCGGATGGTCGTCTCAAATTAGATCGTATCGGTGGTTTCCCTTGGAACATGATTGAAGGGGAGAACTGTACGGTTCATGTAGCTAGCACTGGTCAAAAGGTATCTGGGACTATTCTCATCCATCAAACTTCTTGCCATGTCTACAAAGATGCGGGAACTGCAGAACGTACGCAGGACAATATGGAAGTGCGTTTGGATGCAAAAGTAACCAATGAAAAAGAAACCCGCGCCTTGGGCATCGAGGTCGGTGATTTTATCAGTTTTGATCCGCGAACTGTCGTGACAGAGACTGGTTTTATCAAGTCTCGTCACTTGGACGACAAAGTCAGCGCAGCGATTTTGCTCAATCTTCTTCGTATTTACAAGAAAGAGGAGATTGAATTGCCAGTAACAACTCATTTTGCTTTTTCAGTCTTCGAAGAGGTGGGCCACGGTGCTAACTCCAATATTCCAACTCAGGTAGTGGAATATCTAGCTGTCGATATGGGGGCAATGGGAGATGACCAGCAGACGGATGAGTATACAGTGTCTATCTGTGTCAAGGACGCTTCAGGTCCCTATCACTATGACTTCCGTCAACACTTGGTAGCTTTGGCGAAAGAGCAAGATATTCCATTTAAACTCGACATTTATCCATTTTACGGTTCGGATGCTTCAGCAGCTATGTCAGCAGGAGCAGAGGTTAAGCATGCCCTCCTTGGAGCTGGTATTGAATCCAGTCACTCTTACGAACGAACACACATTGATTCGGTCGTGGCGACTGAGCGTATGGTAGACGCCTATCTCAAGAGCACCTTGGTAGACTAATATGTGCTTGATTTGTCAAAGAATTGAATGGATCAAGGCAGGGGAAAATCCCTACTTTGTAAAAGAACTAGAGACAGGTTATGTTGTTATTGGAGACCACCAATACTTTAAGGGCTATACCTTGTTTTTAGCAAAAGAGCATGTCACAGAACTCCACCATATGGAGACTTCTGTAAAACTTCGTTTTCTAGAGGAAATGAGTTTGGTCCAAGAAGCTGTCGCCAAAACGTTTAAAGCTGAAAAGATGAATATTGAACTCCTAGGAAATGGAGATGCCCACGCTCACTGGCACCTCTTTCCAAGACGATCAGGTGATATGAAGGGTCATGGATTGAATGGCCGTGGTCCAGTCTGGTGGGTGCCCTGGGAAGAAATGGCGGCAGAAGATTGCCAAGTGAAATCCCATGAGTTGGAACAAATGATTAAAGCCTTATCCGATGAATTAGAGAAGCACTTGGCCTAAGAGAGAGGAAGAAAGAAATGAAAAAAAGATATGTCATTTTATCTGGTATACTAGCGTTGACTCTTTCAGCTTGTTCGCAAGAAAAACCTAAAAATGAAGAAAATACTCAAAAAACAGAACAAACTAGTCAACCTGAAGGAACTGTAGGGAGCAAATCCCAAGCTTCTAGTCAGAAGAAGGCAGAGGTTGTGAACAAGGGAGACTACTATAGTATTCAAGGGAAATACGATGAAATCGTCATAGCTAATAAGCACTATCCTTTGTCAAAAGACTATAACCCAGGAGAAAATCCAACAGCTAAAGCAGAGTTGCTGAAACTCATTGCAGCAATGCAAGAAGCTGGCTACCCAATAAGTGATCACTACAGTGGTTTTAGAAGTTATGAAACTCAGGCTAAGCTCTACCAAGACTATGTCAATCAAGATGGGAAGGAAGCGGCAGATCGCTACTCAGCACGCCCAGGTTACAGTGAACACCAGACGGGTCTTGCTTTTGACCTTATTGGGACAGATGGTGATTTAGTCACTGAAGAAAAGGCAGCCCAGTGGCTCTTGGATCATGCGGCTGACTATGGCTTTGTCGTTCGCTATCTCAAAGGCAAGGAAAAAGAGACTGGCTACATGGCAGAAGAATGGCATCTTCGCTACGTTGGAAAAGAAGCCAAAGAAATTGCTGCAAGTGGCCTCAGTTTGGAAGAATACTATGGATTTGAAGGCGGCGATTACGTCGATTAAAAAAGTAATTTTTCTCTTGCATTTTTAGATAAATAGTGTATAATAGAAAGGTATGTGTAAAGCATACTTGTGGGAGGTAAAAATCTCTAATTACCGCCAAAACCACAAAGGAGGATTTAAAAATGGCTAAAAAAGTCGAAAAACTTGTAAAATTGCAAATCCCTGCTGGTAAAGCTACACCAGCTCCACCAGTTGGACCTGCTCTTGGTCAAGCTGGTATCAACATCATGGGATTCACAAAAGAGTTCAACGCTCGTACAGCTGACCAAGCTGGTATGATCATTCCAGTTGTTATCTCAGTATACGAAGACAAATCATTTACTTTCGTTACAAAAACACCACCAGCTGCTGTTCTTTTGAAAAAAGCTGCAGGTGTTGAAAAAGGATCAGGTACACCTAACAAAACTAAAGTTGCTACAGTTACTCGTGCACAAGTACAAGAAATTGCAGAAACTAAGATGCCAGATTTGAACGCAGCAAACATTGAGTCTGCAATGCGTATGATCGAAGGTACTGCTCGTTCTATGGGATTCACTGTTGTTGACTAATCAATAACACAGTAGAAAATCTCACAGCAGTCTATTAGTTACTTTTCATACTAGGCAAGTGACTGATGCTTGTACCTGGGTGCAGCAAAGGAACTTAACGAAGTAGAAAAAGAGAATTAATAGACTGAATACCCGCAAGACTTCATCATTTCGAGAAGTGACGTGGGAGATGAAAATCGATTGAACCACTTACAAGGAGAATAGAAAATGGCTAAAAAAAGCAAACAACTTCGTGCTGCTCTTGAAAAAATCGACAGCACAAAAGCATACAGTGTAGAAGAAGCTGTAGCACTTGCAAAAGAAACTAACTTTGCAAAATTTGACGCAACTGTAGAAGTTGCTTACAACTTGAACATCGACGTTAAAAAAGCTGACCAACAAATCCGTGGCGCAATGGTATTGCCAAACGGTACTGGTAAAACTTCACGCGTTCTTGTTTTCGCACGTGGTGCAAAAGCTGAAGAAGCAAAAGCTGCTGGTGCAGACTTTGTTGGTGAAGATGACCTTGTTGCAAAAATCAACGACGGTTGGTTGGACTTCGACGTAGTTATCGCTACACCTGACATGATGGCTCTTGTTGGACGTCTTGGACGTGTCCTTGGACCACGTAACTTGATGCCAAACCCTAAAACTGGTACTGTAACAATGGATGTTGCTAAAGCAGTTGAAGAGTCTAAAGGTGGTAAAATTACTTACCGTGCTGACCGTGCAGGTAACGTTCAAGCAATCATCGGTAAAGTATCATTTGAAGCTGAAAAATTGGTTGAAAACTTTAAAGCTTTCAACGAAACAATCCAAAAAGCAAAACCAGCTACAGCTAAAGGAACTTACGTAACAAACTTGACAATCACAACTACTCAAGGTGTTGGTATCAAGGTTGACGTAAACTCACTTTAATTAACAGATTTTTAAAAACGAGTACGAATGTGCTCGTTTTTTAGGTACAACGGGCATTCCGTTCATCTGAGGTGTAAGTTCTCTGTGGGTACCATATACTAGTAAACCCAAAAGTGATTCCCAAGCCTGACTATTGTGAGTAGCTGATCGAACGGCATTAGAATAGACTGTTTAAGTCTGACGTTGGAAACAAGAATCGGCAGAGAAAGAGATAGAGAAATCTTGGCTATACGAATAGGCACGTGATAGTAAAGCGTATATAGCGGATAAGGAGGCCAGCAACTCTAAAGTACAAATATGTAGTCGTAACCTATATGCGTAAACTACGTGAGTAATTGAATTCTAACTAGAGAGGTGATTAATAGATTTATGCTATAGTCATGGCAGCTTGTATGCTTTTGATTCTAGTTTATCAAATAATAGATTAGAATTGTCAGATAATATAATTTTATGTTATAATGAAGAAAAAATAGAGGTGTTCAAATGTCAGAAGCAGGTCATAAGTTTTTAGCAAAACTGGGGAAAAAACGCTTACGTCCAGGTGGAAAACGTGCTACAGATTGGTTAATTGCGGAAGGAGGATTTTCAAAAGAAAAGAGAATACTAGAGGTTGCGTGCAATAGGGGAACTACAGCAATTGAGTTGGCACAGCGTTTTGGTTGTAAGATAACTGCTGTTGATATGGATGGACAAGCCTTAGAGGTGGCTAAAAAATCTGCTGAAACGGCAGGTGTTGGTCATTTGATCAGATTTGAAAGAGCAAATGCAATGAAACTTCCTTATGAAGATGCTAGTTTTGATATTGTTATAAATGAAGCTATGCTGACTATGCAAGCCGATCAAGCTAAGAAAAAATGTGTAATGGAGTATCTAAGGGTTTTAAAACCTGAAGGTCTTCTTTTGACACATGATGTGCTTCTTAAGGAAGCTAAAGAGTCTGTCAGACAGGAATTGTCACAAGCAATTCATGTAAATGTAGGTCCTTTAACTCAAGATGGTTGGGAACAGGTGATGATAGAATCAGGTTATCGTGATGTGAAAATATTGACTGGTGAAATGACATTAATGAAATTATCAGGTATGATTTATGACGAAGGTTGGCTAGGAACTTTGAAAATTTGCGTAAATGCTTGTAAAAAGGAGAATAGGAAGCAGTTTTTAACTATGTATAAAATGTTTGCTAAGAATAAACAGAAATTGGGCTTTATTGCTATGGCTAGTTATAAATCGTCAAATCGTTAGATAATTATTGAAGTTAACTTTTCCTTTTTTCTTTCTTAAAAAATATGCTATAATAGAGAGTAAAAAACTTTGAAAGAAAGAAAAAGATGAATTTAAAAGATTATATCGCAACGATTGAAAATTATCCTAAGGAAGGCATCACCTTCCGTGATATCAGCCCTTTGATGGCAGATGGAAATGCATATAGCTACGCTGTTCGTGAAATCGTTCAGTATGCAACCGATAAGAAAATCGACATGATCGTGGGTCCAGAGGCTCGCGGATTTATTGTTGGCTGCCCGGTTGCTTTTGAGTTGGGAATTGGTTTTGCACCTGTTCGTAAGCCAGGAAAATTGCCACGTGAAGTCATTTCTGCTGATTATGAGAAAGAGTACGGTATTGATACCTTGACCATGCATGCTGATGCGATCAAGCCAGGCCAACGTGTTCTCATCGTAGATGATCTTTTGGCAACAGGCGGAACTGTCAAGGCAACCATTGAGATGATTGAAAGACTTGGTGGAGTTGTAGCTGGTTGTGCTTTCTTGATTGAGTTGGATGAGCTTAAAGGCCGTGAAAAAATCGGAGACTACGATTACAAGGTACTTATGCATTATTAATGAAAAACAGTCCTTGGGGCTGTTTTCTCTTCATCTGCTATATAAATTAACTATAGCTAGTTAGAGAAAAACTATAATTGAAAACTATATCTTCATACAGTATAATAAAGGGAAGAAGTATTTGGAGGTTTTTACTTTCAAACAGACAACATCATTCCCGAAATAGAGAACTGTTAGGAGGGTATTATGCCGATTCGAATTGATAAAAAATTACCAGCTGTGGAGATTTTAAGGACAGAAAATATCTTTGTTATGGACGACCAACGGGCCGCTCATCAGGATATTCGCCCCTTGAAGATTTTGATTTTAAATCTTATGCCTCAAAAAATGGTAACAGAAACGCAACTCTTACGGCATTTGGCTAATACCCCTTTGCAATTAGATATTGATTTCTTATATATGGAAACACATCGTTCCAAGACAACTCGTGCCGAACATATGGAAACCTTCTATAAGACCTTTCCAGAGGTCAAGGATGACTTTTTTGATGGAATGATTATCACAGGAGCACCAGTAGAGCATTTGCCTTTTGAAGAGGTAGATTACTGGGAGGAATTCAAACAGGTCATCGAATGGTCCAAGACGCATGTTTTTTCAACCCTCCATATCTGTTGGGGAGCACAAGCAGGTCTTTATGTTCGCTATGGCGTTGAAAAGCACCAGATGGATCGGAAACTATCAGGTATTTACCCACAGGACACCTTGAAAGACGGCCATCTTCTCTTTCGTGGTTTTGATGATCGCTATGTGGCACCTCATTCTCGTCATACTGAGGTTTTAAAAGAAGAGATCTTAAACAAGACCAATCTTGAGATTCTATCAGAAGGTCCTGAGGTTGGGGTTTCTATCTTAGCTAGTCGAGATTTGCGTGAGATTTATAGTTTTGGTCATTTGGAGTATGATCGTGACACTTTGGCAAGAGAGTATTTTCGTGATTATGAGGTGGGACTCGATCCTCATATCCCAGAGAACTACTTTAAAAATGATGATGTAAATGAGACGCCCTGTCTCTGTTGGTCTTCATCAGCTGCCCTCTTTTTCAGCAATTGGGTAAACTATGCAGTTTATCAAGAAACCCCTTTTGACTGGAGAAAGGTAGAGGATGATGCAGCTGCATTTGGATATCTATAAGAGGAATTATGACATATTTTGACGCTTTTAAATCAGGGAACTTGGTTTTGCCAAGTGCCCTGCTCTTGCATTTTAAGGAACTCTTTCCTTCCAGCGAAGATTTTCTCGTCTGGCAATTTTTCTATTTACAAAATACCACAGCCCTAGGAGATGTTTCGCCTAGTCAGATTGCTGAAATTATTGGCAAAGAGGTGGCAGATGTCAACCAATCCATTTCGAATTTGACTGAAAATGGTTTGCTACAATATCGGACCATTGAACTAAATGGGGAAATTGAGCTGATTTTTGATGCTAGTTTGGCTTTTGAACGCTTGGATAGCTTGCTAGATACCCAAACTCCAGCTACAACTGCCCCAAATCCGCAAAATCAATTGAAGGATCTGGTTGAAACTTTTCAGCAGGAATTGGGACGCTTATTAACACCATTTGAAATCGAGGATCTTTCCAAGACGGTCAAAGAAGACGGAGTTAAGGCGGATTTGATTAAGGAAGCTCTCCGAGAGGCCGTCCTCAATGGGAAGCCAAACTGGAAATATATTCAGGCAATCTTACGAAACTGGCGCCACGAAGGCATTCAGTCTGTTGCCCAAGTAGAGGCCAAACGAGCAGAGCGAGAAGCGAACAATCCCAGACAAGTTCAGGCTTCGGATGATTTCCTTGATGCCATGAATTTGTGGCAAAATTAGTCGCTTGAAAAATTTTGAAAATTAGAGTAAGGTTTGCAAGCTCCTTATAAATATGATAGAATAATAGTGAATAAAATGAAAAAAGAGGTATGTGAAATGTCACGTAAACCATTTATCGCTGGTAACTGGAAAATGAACAAAAATCCAGAAGAAGCAAAAGCATTTGTTGAAGCCGTTGCATCAAAACTTCCTTCATCAGACCTTGTTGAAGCAGGTATCGCAGCTCCTGCGGTTGATTTGACAGCTGTTCTTGCTGCTGCTAAAGGATCAAACCTTAAAGTTGCTGCTCAAAACTGCTACTTTGAAAATGCAGGTGCGTTCACTGGTGAAACAAGCCCACAAGTTTTGAAAGAAATCGGTACTGACTACGTTGTTATCGGTCACTCAGAACGTCGTGACTACTTCCATGAAACTGACGAAGACATCAACAAAAAAGCAAAAGCAATCTTTGCAAACGGTATGCTTCCAATCATCTGTTGTGGTGAGTCACTTGAAACTTACGAAGCTGGTAAAGCTGCTGAATTCGTAGGTGCTCAAGTATCTGCTGCTTTGGCTGGATTGACAGCTGAACAAGTTGCTGCATCAGTTATCGCTTATGAGCCAATCTGGGCTATCGGTACTGGTAAATCAGCTTCACAAGATGATGCACAAAAAATGTGTAAAGTTGTTCGTGACGTTGTAGCTGCTGACTTTGGTCAAGAAGTTGCTGACAAAGTTCGTGTTCAATACGGTGGTTCTGTTAAACCTGAAAACGTTGCTTCATACATGGCTTGCCCAGACGTTGACGGTGCCCTTGTTGGCGGTGCGTCACTTGAAGCTGAAAGCTTTTTGGCATTGCTTGACTTTGTAAAATAATCTAAGTTATTTCAGACAGTCTTCTAAGACTGTCTTTTTTTTAAAGACTGTATATTTTTCTTAAATTATCAGTCTATTACAACTTTTTTAATATGGGTTAATTTTCTTGCTTTTGTCTACTAGGTGTAGTATACTGAGGTAGTAATCAATAAATATGGTTACAAAAATAATATTATGAGGTGAAAAAAATGGTTGAATTGAAAAAAGATGCATTAAAAGACGTAACAACATTATCTAAGACAGCGCCAGTAGCATTGGTAAAAACAAAGGAAGTATTGAACCAAGCAGTAGCGGACTTGTATGTGGCTCACATTGCCCTTCACCAAGTACACTGGTATATGCGTGGTCGTGGTTTCCTCGTATGGCATCCAAAAATGGATGAATACATGGACAGCCTTGATGGCTATCTTGACGAAATCAGCGAACGTTTGATCACCCTTGGTGGCAAACCTTACTCAACTTTGACAGAATTCCTTCAACACAGTGAAATCGAAGAAGAAGAAGGAAAATTCCGTAACGTTGAAGAAAGTTTGGAACGTGTTCTAGCGATTTATCGCTACCTCATCACGCTTTTCCAAAAAGCTTTGGATGTGACTGATGAAGAAGGCGATGATGTTACAAACGATATCTTTGTTGGTGCTAAGGCTGAACTTGAGAAAACAGTTTGGATGCTTGCAGCAGAACTTGGACAAGCTCCTGGTTTGTAAAATATAGTTGCTACCCCTTTTATCATGAGGCGCTTGATAAGCGCCCATGAGCAATCATCTTTTAAAAGTCATGTAACTGTAAACAGTTGCATGATTTTTTGTCTGCTGGACTTAGGACACATTGTCAAAAGTAGGATTTTACGGTATAATAGTTGCTGTTCAATAACATATGAATTTTAAAGAATAATTGTTAGTTTAAGGAGGACTTATGAACAACTTACCAAATTGCCCAAAATGTAATTCAGAATATGTCTACGAAGACGGAAGTCTCTTGGTCTGCCCAGAGTGTGCCTATGAGTGGAATCCTGCAGAAGTTGCAGAAGTAGAAGAAGGTGTTGTTGCTATCGATGCCAACGGAAATAAATTGGCTGACGGCGATACTGTAACCCTTATCAAGGACTTGAAAGTAAAAGGTGCGCCAAAGGATTTGAAACAAGGAACTCGCGTTAAAAATATCCGTATCGTAGAAGGTGACCACAACATCGACTGTAAGATTGATGGTTTTGGAGCCATGAAACTCAAGTCAGAATTTGTTAAGAAAATCTAGCCATGAAACTGAACTACAAATTTATCTTTTATAGTCGTGTACTTTTGTTCTTAGCGGCATTTACAGGAGTTTATTTGGAGATTACCAAGCACGGTGGCTTTGGTATGCTCCTTTACTACACAGTGTTGTCCAATCTTTTGGTAACGATTTTCACGGGCTATCTGCTCCGTGTGATGAGTCGTTCAGGTGAAAATTGGCAAAGTCCGACCTTGCTTCGTCTCAAGGGTGGCGTTACCATGAGTATCATGATTACCTGTGTGATTTACCATTTTATGCTTGCTCCGATTGCGACAGATTTTTACAGAGTGGAAAATTTCCTTTGCCACTATATCGTTCCACTCTGGTTTTTAGCCGACACCCTCTTCTTTGATAAACAGGGTCGATACAAGATCTGGGATCCAGTCTTGTGGACCATCTTGCCCTTGGTTTATATGATTTTTGCCTTGTTTAACGGACTGGTCTTAAAACTCAATATTCCGAATTCCAAGGACAATCCCTTCCCTTATTTCTTTTTAAATGTGAACAAGGGGTGGGACGTGGTTATTAAATGGTGTTTGATCATTTTTGCGGCGTATATGGTTGCAGGCTTCATCTTCTATCTGATCAAGCAAATCAAGCGAAAATAGTCTTCCTATGAGGAAAGTTAGGACGGAGTCTCTAGTTCAATCGGGCTCCTTCTTTTCTTGCCATCTTCCTTTTACAAGGATCAACAGTGAGAAATATATAGAAAGAAAATCCATGAAACAATATTTAGAACGGGCTAGTATTTTGGCCCTCTCCCTCGTTTTGATTACCTCCTTTTCCATCTCAAGTGCTCTGCCAGCCATGTTTGACTATTATCAAGGCTACCCCAAAGAACAAATCGAGCTCCTGGTCAGTCTCCCTTCTTTTGGAATCATGATTATGCTGGTTTTAAATGGATTTTTGGAGCGTTTGCTTCCTGAGCGACTTCAGATTAGTCTGGGACTTCTCATCCTCTCTATCGGTGGAACAGCTCCCTTCTGGTATCAGGATTATAACTTTGTCTTTGCTATGCGGATTTTATTTGGCTTGGGTGTTGGGATGATCAATGCCAAGGCCATTTCCATCATCAGCGAACGCTATCATGGAAAGACACGGATCCAGATGCTGGGTCTCCGCGGATCAGCAGAAGTTGTCGGGGCGTCGATTTTGACTCTAGTGGTCGGTCAGCTCTTATCCTTTGGATGGACAGTGACCTTCTTGGCCTACAGTGCGGGATTTTTAGTATTGATTCTTTATCTGCTCTTCGTCCCTTATGGGAAAGAAAAGAAAGAAACAAAGAAAAAAGAGGCCGAAACGACTCGTTTGTCAGGACAGATGAAAGGCTTAATTTTTCTATTAGCTGTCGAAGCAGCAGTTGTTGTCTGTACCAACACAGCTATCACCATTCGTATTCCTAGTCTGATGGTGGAAAGAGGTCTAGGGGATGCCCAGTTATCGAGTTTGGTTTTAAGTATCATGCAGTTGATTGGTATCTTGGCAGGTGTGAGTTTTTCTTTCTTTATCTCTCTGTTTAAAGAAAGGTTGCTCCTTTGGTCAGGTATCACCTTTGGATTGGGGCAGATTGTGATTGCCTTGTCTCCGTCATTGGGTGTGATGGTAGTTGGAAGTGTTGTGGCAGGTTTTTCTTACAGTGTGGCCTTGACCACTGTCTTTCAGCTTCTTTCTGAAAGAATCCCAGCCAAGCTCCTTAATCAGGCAACATCATTTGCAGTGCTAGGATGCAGCTTTGGAGCCTTTACGACACCTTTCATTCTTGGGGCAATCGGCTTGGTGACTCAAAACGGTATGTTGGTCTTCACCATTCTAGGATGCTGGTTGATTGTCACTTCTATCTTTGTTATGTACGCACTTCAAAAGAGAGCTTAGGATTGGTTTCCTAAGTTTTTCTTTTCGGAAATTTTGTACCCATACAATTATCGGTTTTTAAACTTGTTTACACTTTTATTTCCTGATAAAATAGAAGTTATGACAAGATATAAAGCAATCATTTCCTATGACGGTTATGCCTTTGCTGGTTTTCAGCGCCAGCCTCATGCGCGGAGCGTTCAAGAGGAAATCGAAAAAACTTTAACGAGACTCAATAAGGGGCAAGCCATCACTGTACACGGTGCTGGTAGGACTGATAGTGGGGTCCATGCTCTGGGACAGGTGATTCATTTTGATCTGCCCTATCAGATGGATGAGGAAAAACTCCGTTTTGCTCTGGATACCCAGTCTCCAGAAGATATCGATGTGATTTTGATTGAGATTGTGGCCGATGATTTTCATTGCCGTTATGCAAAACATAGCAAGACCTATGAGTTTATCGTGGATAGAGGGCGCCCCAAAAATCCGATGCGCCGTCACTATGCTACTCACTTTCCCTATCCCCTCGATGTGGAGCGGATGCAGATGGCAATCAAAAAGCTAGAGGGAACCCATGATTTCACCGGTTTTACTGCCTCTGGGACTAGTGTAGAGGACAAGATTCGGACCATTACAGAAGCCAGTCTTAGTGTTGATGAGACAGGCCAATTTTTGACCTTTACCTTTTCAGGAAATGGTTTCTTGTATAAGCAGATTCGCAATATGGTGGGGACACTGCTCAAAATCGGAAATAATCGAATGCCAGTTGAGCAGATTGAATTGATTTTGGAGAAGAAGGACAGACAGCTAGCAGGTCCAACGGCTGCACCGAATGGCTTGTATTTAAAGGAGATTCGATATGAAGAATAATCGCATTTTAGCCCTTTCTGGGAATGATATTTTTAGTGGTGGTGGTCTGTCAGCTGATTTGGCTACCTATACCTTGAACGGCTTGCATGGTTTTGTAGCAGTGACTTGTTTGACAGCCTTGACAGAAAAGGGGTTTGAAGTCTTTCCAACTGACGATGCCATTTTTCAACATGAATTGGATAGCTTGCATGATGTCGAGTTTGCAGGGATTAAGATTGGCCTTCTCCCTACTGTCAGTGTGGCTGAGAAGGCCTTGGATTTTATCAAGCAACGTCCAGGAGTGCCTGTGGTATTGGACCCCGTCTTGGTCTGCAAGGAAACGCACGATGTAGCTGTTAGTGAGCTCTGCCAAGAGTTGATTCGTTTTTTCCCTCATGTTAGCGTGATTACGCCTAATCTCCCTGAAGCAGAATTATTGGCTGGTCAGGAAATTAAAACCTTGGAAGATATGAAAGCTGCAGCGCAGAAATTGCATGATTTAGGAGCGCTAGCAGTCATTATCAAGGGAGGCAATCGCCTTAGTCAGGACAAGGCTGTGGATGTCTTTTATGATGGACAAACTTTCACTGTCCTAGAAAACCCAGTCATTCAAGGCCAAAATGCTGGTGCAGGTTGTACCTTTGCCTCAAGCATCGCCAGTCACTTGGTTAAGGGTGATGAACTTTTACCAGCAGTAGAAAGTTCTAAAGCTTTCGTTTACCGTGCTATTGCACAAGCAGATCAATATGGAGTAAGACAATATGAAGCAAACCAAAACAACTAAAATCGCCCTTGTATCCCTCTTAACCGCCCTTTCTGTGGTTCTAGGTTATTACTTGAAAATTGGAACGCCAACAGGAATATTGACTCTCTTGGATGCAGGTGTTTTCTTTACTGCCTTTTACTTTGGCAGTAAAGAAGGGGCCGTCGTTGGGGGACTAGCAGCTTTTCTGCTTGACCTTCTATCAGGCTATCCACAGTGGATGTTCTTTAGTTTAGTGAACCATGGCTTGCAAGGATTTTTTGCAGGTTTTAAAGGGAAGTGGCAATGGCTAGGCCTTGTCTTGGCTACTGTCGTCATGGTAAGTGGCTATGCCCTAGGTTCTACCCTAATGAATGGCTGGTCAGCAGCCTTGCCAGAAATCCTTCCAAACTTCCTGCAAAATACCTTGGGAATGGTTGTGGGGTTTGTAGTCTTTCAGAGTGTTAAGAAGATTAAGTAGAGAGGTTGAGTCAAAAGTCTTTAAAATCAAAAAACGCATAGTATCAGGTGTTGAATAAACTTGATACTATGCGTTTTATTATTTTGACTCTCAGTCTTCCTGTAGATAATAGGAAATTACAACAGAAGAATTACTATCAAAATAGGAATCTTTATCAAAATATTTGCAATTTTCTATTGTAATACTATGTATTTTGTAATTCTTAATAAAATGAGGTAATTTTTCATATTTTTCTTCAAGTAATGTTACATTATGAAATCCAATATTCTCAAAAAGCTCTTTTACTTCGAAAGGTTCTTTTGCAAGTAAAATCTCATAATCATCAGGTGGAAGAATATACTGATTCTTTAAAATATCATTAAGCCGCTCCGAAATTCGTAAACTAACATTTTTAGGCATACTTGAGTCAGTGTTTTCACTTGAGATTCTAACTTTTCCTGTTAAAATTCCATAATCATTATAATCTAAAGTAAAACACCAAGTTGAAATTCGACTATTTGAATATACCTCCAAATTAATTAAAGCTTGGCTAATTTCTACTTTTTTTATTCGAATAATTTTATCGGTTTCTTCGTGAATTATTCTATTGAACTCTTCTTGATTTAAGAATTCTGGAAATTGAATGGATAAAGATTGTCTAAGCTCCTCATCTTGTTTCTTTTCAAGACGCTCTTGACTATTCCATGAGTGTACTTCAAGAATAATATTTACAACTTTACCTGGAATACTTATAACATTAGAAATTCCTGTCATAGTATTATTGACTATATTCACAGCTCCATCTACAGTATTGCCAGTTATTTTTGAAGTTTCATCGACAACTATTTTTACGGCTTTTGAAGTCTCATTAGCAATATCATTAACAACCTTCGAGGATTCATTAACGATACCATTAACAACCTTAGAAGTTTCGTTAGTAACGTTGTCAACTAATTTAAAGAAATCATTTAACATAAAATAATACCATTAATCAAAATAAAGCAAATCTTTGCTGGTGCTTGTAAAGAGGTCAAAGCCATCCTTAGTGACGACACCGCAATCTTCGATACGGACCCCGACTTTACCAGGGATATAGATACCTGGTTCAACAGAGAAGCACATGCCTTCTTCGATGACCATGTCGTTTCCTTCCATGATAGAAGGGAATTCGTGGACATCCATACCGATACCGTGACCGAGACGGTGGTTGAAGTACTCACCATAACCAGCTTTTTCGATGACTTCACGGGCAGCGCGGTCTACTTCATGAGCAGTCACACCAGGTTTGATAAAGTCAAGGGCAGCTTGTTGGGCTTCAAGGGTCAAGTTGTAAATATCTTTTTTGAATTGGTCTGGTTTGCCGACAGCGACCGTACGAGTCATATCTGAGGCGTAGCCATTAACCATGACACCAAGGTCAAAGAGGAGAAGGGCGTCTTTTTCAACTTTGTTTGCTGCTGGGATACCGTGCGGATTTGCAGCATTATCGCCAGTCAAGACCATGGTATCAAAGCTCATTTCATAGCCTTCACGTTTCATGGCAAAGTCGATTTGGGCAATGATATCTGTCTCTGTCTTATCAAGAGAAATATTGTCAAAACCAACCTTAACAGCCTTATCAGCATAGAGACCTGCAACCATCATTTTTTGCACTTCGTCAGCTGATTTGATGAGGCGCATGCGTTGGATACGAGGAGTGAGGTTTTCAAAGTCAGCAGTTTCAAAGACAGTTTTTAAGCCATGATATTTTGTCAAGATGAGATTGTCAAACTCAACAGCGACACGTTTGAAGTCGTGCTGAGGCAAAGCGTTTTTGATTTTTTGCCATGGATTTTCAGAATCCACATAGCCCACAACTGGGAAAGAGACAGTGCTGCTTGCACGCTCAACCTCAAGGGCTGGGACAAAGAGGAGAGGTTCCTGATCTGCTAAAACAAAGAGGAACATTTGGCGTTCATGGGGATCACTGTAAAAGCCAGTGAGGTAATTGATAGTGACGGGGTCAGATACGACAGCGACGTCTAGTTTTTCTGATTCAAGATATGTTAGGATTTGTTGTAATTTAGACATATGCTACCTTCTTTCTACCCCTCTATTTTGGCAAAAAAAGAGAGAAAATGCAAGGGAGAAGGGTAAAAGAACAGGCAAAAAGAACTCCGATATGATAGCGGAGTTCTTTGATCTAATTTTCCTTAGTTTAAGAAAAGTCAGCCTTGCTTTTCACGTCGCTGTATTCTTCAGCGATTTCTTGACTGAGGATGTCCTCATAGGCAGGGAGTTGGATGTCCTGACCGTATTTCTTCTTGAGAGCAGTAGTGACGAGGCGATAAGCCAGATTGGCATTACGAGAGAGGATAGGTCCGTGGAAGTAGGAACCAAAGACATTCTTATAATGAACCCCTTCGCCGATTTTTTCTTCGTTATTTCCATTTCCATAGACAACCTGACCCAGCGGTTTTTGGTCATCTGAGAGGAAGGTGCGACCCTGGTGATTTTCAAATCCATAGTAGGTTTCATTGAAATCTTCATTGTGAATCTTGATGTCACCGATAAAGCGGTTATTGGTCTGGTTGAGGGTATAGTGGCCCATGACCCCTAGCCCTTCGATACGTTTGCCTGAAGCTTCAACATAATATTGACCCAATAGTTGGAAACCACCACAGATGGCTAGCACCACACCATCATTTTGGATGTAGTTGTCAATGCTCTCTTTTTTAGCAGGTAAGTCGCTAGCGATGATACTTTGTTCAAAGTCTTGACCGCCACCGAAAAAGGCGATATCGTAGTGGTTTTCATCAAAGTCATCATGGAGAGAAACGATGTCGACTGTTACATGAGCCTCCAGTTTTTCAGCTACATACTTGAGCATGAGGATGTTTCCATTGTCACCATAGGTATTCATGAGGTTTCCATAGAGGTGGGCAATGTTTAGCTGATAAGGGTAGTTGCCAGCTTTTGAGGAAAGTGAAGTATAAACCATTAGTTCATCTCCTTTCTAACAATCTGACGACTAGCCAGCAGTTCGCGGAATTCCAGCATAGCAGTATAAGTAGCCAGGATATAGGCATGTTTGCAGTCCTGGTTCTCAATGGTCTTGAGAACTTGTTCCAGACTGCTTGTCTCAGTGATTTTATCAGCTGGGTAGCCAGTCACACGAAGACGACGTGCGATTTCAGAATGACGAACGCCGCCAGCGTTGATTTCAGGAATGTCCATGTCAGTGATTTGTTCAAAGTCAGCATCCCAGATCCAGCTAGTGTCAATCCCATCAGCATAGTTGGCGTTGAGAAGGACAGAAAGGCTAAATGAATAAGGCGCTAGTTTAATCATCTCGATAGCCTGAGTTGCACCGACTGGATTCTTAATCAAGACGAGAGTACATTCCTTATCACCGATATGGAAGGTTTCTTGACGACCAAAGACAGCACGGCTCTTGTCAAATCCTTGCTTGATGAGTTGTGAATCTGCACCGAGGAAGCGAGCAATAGCAACCGCAGCTAGCGCATTGTAGATGTTGTAAAGTCCACCGATTTGGATGCCGTACTCTTGTCCGTCAATGACAAAGCGGGAGCGATTGTTGGTTAACTCAACCAAGTCTGTCAGACGGTAGTCCAAGTCAGGTCGTTTGCAACCACAATTTTCGCAGATATAGGCACCCAAGTTAGCATAGGTATTGTGCTCGTATTTGAGGATACCTTGGCAGTCAGGACAGAGAATTCCTTCGGTATTGTAGTGAGCCAGTTGGGCTGGTCCTCTTTCCAAGTCAAAACCAAAATAGTGTACAGGATTTGGAATAGCTGGCTTGTAGAAAAGTGGACTGTCACCATTAAGGAGAACAGTAGCCGTAGGAACCTTACGAATGGCATCCAAAATCATGTTATAAGTTGTGTAAATCTCACCGTAACGGTCCATCTGGTCACGGAAAATATTAGTGATGACAAAAAGGCTAGGCTGGATATAGTCACAGATACGAGAAAGACTGGCTTCGTCAATTTCGAGGACAGCAATGTTTTTCCCAGTTTTAGAAGATTTGGCTGTTAGGAAGGTTGTTGCAATCCCTGTAATCATGTTGGCACCACTAGGATTGGTCAGAACCTGACCATAAACTTCTTTTAAAATGCCGACAGTCAGGGCGGTTGTTAAGGTTTTTCCATTGGTTCCAGTGACCACGACAATCTCGTAGTTCTTAGCTAGGTTTTGTAAAATATCTTTATCAAATTGAAGGGAGAGTTTTCCAGGGAGCGTACTTCCACGGCCAAGACGGCTCAAGATGAAGTGAGAAGAGCGCCCAGCTAGAAGGCCCAAAGTAGTTTTTAATTTCATGTTTCTATTATATCATACTGCGCCCAGCAGTCCAATAACTAAAGTAACCTCTAAGATCAACTAAAGAAGTAACCTTAGAAGTGCTTTTTAGGTTCTGATTAAACCAAACCAATCAAATACAATACCTTTGGATTTGATAACTTTGGCAACTTTAAGAAATAAATCTTTCTCACTCTGAATATAAGAAAGGAGAGGACATCGATTATCCTCTACAGGTTTTAAAATTTCATTAATCTATTATAACTGACAAAGATACCTAACTTTTGGGATTTAGATCATTTTTTGGAAAGTCTCTTTTATAATAAATTACGAATTTTTTCTTTTATAAATGCGTTAAGAGGATAGTGTTTATCAAGATATTCTAGGAGTGCCTGAGCAGATTCAGAAATTCGTTCGTAACCTTGCAAAAAGTGAGGCAATTGTTTGGCCTCGTTTGGATAACCTTTTTCAAATCTTCTGTTGTTGTTAAAAATATCTATAAAATCAGATTTAGAAGTTTTTTCCAAATTGATTAGTTCGGTCCAAAGCTTGACGGATCTGTTTTGGATGAAATCATAAGCAGCCAATTTTTCGCCTCGTTGATAGCGACCTAGTCCTATATATAGATTGCATAAAATTTCTCCCAACAGCCATTCACGGTCTCTATTTTCCTTTGATGGCAATCTTTGTGGCTGGCAGATTGTTCCATCAAAACCGACCTCCTTCCAGATAATCTTGCCTTCAGCGAAGGGAATGTTTACTAGTTCATGAGCTTCAAAGACAGCAAATTCACAAAAAACATCATCTTCAAATAGAACTTTATGTCCGTCCACTGTATTTTGGTAGTGAAATGCAATTGGTTCTAGATTACTTAACCAAGTTAGATCCTGTATATAGGCCTGCTTGTAGCCATCTTTTACAATAACAAAAAAATCCAAATCTGAGTATTGATCCAATCGGTCTCTTTCTACTCCGCAAGAACCAAGTGCCAGCAAAGCTAGTGCTTGTCTAGAATCTTTTAGAGACTGACCAATATCATCTAGTCTTTGTAACAGTAATTCTGTTTTATTCATAATCGTTACCTCATTATTTCTTGTTTACAGACATTATATAGTTAATGTTTTCGAAAGTCAATTTCATCCCATACCAAATATATACTAATGTAATATGGGATTTCTTTCGATATTTTTTACAATGATAAAGTTTAAACATTTTGCAGGGTATTGCTCATATTATCAAGAATGAAGAAATTTGAAGTATCCTTTGATTGATTAGAAAGTGATTCTTATCTTTAAAAAGATTAAATAATTTGGAAAATATTTAAGAAGAAAAAATATATCGACTTAACCATCAATTTGCAAACGGTAAAACCTTTCCACAAACGATGAAAATACACATACGACCCGCGCAAAGAGTGGATAATTTACTAATTAGGCATGAAACAATCATTGCAAAATATACTTTTTAAATTATCCATAAAACGATGAGCTGAAGCGAGTTATTCAAAGTCATATGTATTGCTGATATTTGAAAGAGTGACCTGAGACCCAATATATAATTAGGACTGCTAAGTAAAGTTTGGACATTATATCATAAAAGAGAGAAAAGACAGATTTGAGATTTCGCAGAAGCAAAAACAGCCCAAAGAGGGCTGTTAGCTAACAAATCAGTCTCAACTTAAATCGCAAACAAGTCATTCAAGTTCTCAGCCAAGGTTGGGTGAGTGAAGATTTGTTTTGTGAAGTAAGTATAAGGGATTTTGTTGTCCATCGCAACAGTGATGATGTTGATGATTTCTTGAGAGCCTTCTGAGAAGATGCTTGCTCCAAGAATTTCTTTTGTTTCAGTATTAACAACAGCTTTGAAGGCTCCGTGAAGGTCTCCGTTTACGTGACCACGAGGCATGGCAGCAACAGGGATTTCTTTCACTGCGTATGGAAGTTTCAAATCAGCTGCTTGGCTTTCCGTCAAACCAACTTGTGAAAGTGCAGGTGTGATGAACATGGTGTTTGGCACATTGAGACGGTCTTCAAGAGTGTAGCTACCATCTCCAGCAAGGTAACTATAGACAACACGGAAGTCATCAAGTGAGATGTAGGTAAATTGAGGTCCACCGTTGACGTCTCCAACTGCGAAGACACCAGGAACGTTTGTTTGACAGTGTTTGTCAACCTTGATAGCACCACGTTCCGTTAGTTCAATATCGGTATTCTCAAGTTGAAGTGGTTCGACGTTTGGTTTACGTCCAGTTGCATAGAGAAGGGCGTCGAAACGGTAAGTTTCGTTTTCAGTTACGACGAGAACTTGGTCACCGTCGTTTTTGATTTCAGTGGTACGGATGTTTTGAAGCAATTCAATACCGTCTTCTTCCATGTATTGCTTAGCAAGAGCTGCGATGGAAGGTTCTGCACGAGGTAGGAAAGTATCCAAGGCATCTAGGACTTTAACCTTGCTTCCAAGTTTGTTGTAAAGGCCTGCAAATTCAAGACCGATATTTCCGCCACCAAGGACACCAAGTTTTTCAGGCAATTTGTCCAAGTTTTGAATACCAGTCGAGTCAAAGACATTCTTACTTGTAGCAAGTCCAGGGATTGGCAAGACGTTTGAAACAGCACCAGTGTTGATGACGATAGTTTCAGCAGTCAATTCTTGTTTTTCATCACCAGCTTGGATTTCGATGACTTTGTTTGAAAGGAAATGCGCTTCCGCATCAAAGATATCGACACCTGTACCAGCAATAGTCGCATAGTTTTTACCGTTGAGGCGACTAGTGATAGTATTTTTGGTAGCAATGACTTCTTCAAAAGACAAATCTTTCTCAGCAGCAACTAGCAAGGTTTTAGTTGGAATACATCCGATGTTGATACAAGTTCCACCGTACATAGCTTTGCTACGTTCAACGAGGGAAACTTTTTTGCCAGCTGAAGCTAATTTACCAGCTAGTGTTTTCCCAGCTTTACCAAATCCAATAACGATTAAATCATATGTTAACATTTATAGTCCTCCTATTCGATTTTCATTCTAGCATAAGAAAACACTTTTTGCACAAATCTGCTACGGGAAAAAATATTGGACTAAAATAGTCTAACGAAAGCTTTCGGGAATCAAGTTCAAAAAATAGAAAAATCGTTTACATGATTTTCCTTAAAGATTCTACTATCTTTTGCCCCGCTCTTGTGTTATACTAGATAAGTTGCAAAGAAACCAGTACTTTTCTTTCGTGGAAAAGAAGCAACACGGTATCTCGTTTTTGTTGAAGATACGTCATGAAAAGAAAAGTATAAACTAAAGCCCTATAGGGTGGCTTCGCACCACCTTTAGAAAGAAGAAAAACGTGAAATTTAATGAATTTAACTTGTCTGCTGAATTGCTAGCAGAGATTGAAAAAGCTGGATTTGTAGAAGCAAGTCCCATCCAAGAACAGACCATTCCATTGGCTCTTGAGGGGAAAGACGTTATCGGTCAAGCCCAGACTGGTACAGGGAAAACCGCGGCCTTTGGCTTACCAACCCTTGAAAAAATCCGTACAGAAGAAGCAACTATTCAAGCCTTGGTCATCGCTCCAACTCGTGAACTCGCTGTTCAAAGTCAAGAAGAACTCTTCCGCTTTGGTCGTAGCAAGGGAGTGAAAGTTCGCTCAGTTTACGGTGGTTCCAGCATTGAAAAACAAATCAAAGCCCTTAAGTCGGGTGCTCATATCGTTGTAGGAACACCAGGTCGTCTCTTGGACTTGATCAAACGCAAGGCTTTGAAATTGCACGATATTGAAACCCTCATCCTTGATGAAGCGGACGAAATGCTCAACATGGGCTTCCTTGAAGACATTGAAGCCATCATTTCCCGTGTCCCTGAAAATCGTCAAACCTTGCTCTTTTCAGCAACCATGCCAGATGCTATCAAACGTATCGGTGTTCAGTTTATGAAAGACCCTGAGCATGTCAAGATTGCTGCCAAGGAATTGACAACAGAGCTGGTTGATCAGTACTATATCCGTGTCAAGGAACAAGAGAAATTTGATACCATGACGCGTCTCATGGACGTGGAACAACCAGAACTTGCTATTGTATTTGGTCGTACTAAACGCCGTGTAGATGAATTGACTCGTGGTCTTAAGATCCGTGGCTTCCGTGCAGAAGGAATTCATGGTGACTTAGACCAAAACAAACGTCTTCGCGTCCTTCGTGATTTTAAAAATGGCAATCTTGATGTTCTAGTTGCGACTGACGTGGCAGCACGTGGTTTGGATATCTCAGGTGTGACCCATGTCTACAACTACGATATTCCACAAGACCCTGAAAGTTACGTTCACCGTATCGGTCGTACAGGTCGTGCTGGTAAGTCAGGTCAATCTATTACCTTTGTTTCTCCAAATGAAATGGGCTACCTTCAAATTATTGAAAACTTGACTAAGAAGCGCATGAAAGGCTTGAAACCAGCGACAGCAGAAGAAGCCTTCCAAGCTAAGAAACAAGTAGCGCTCAAGAAAATCGAACGAGACTTCGCAGACGAAGCCATTCGTGGGAACTTTGAGAAATTTGCTAAAGACGCTCGTAAGTTAGCTGCTGAATTTAGTCCAGAAGAATTGGCTATGTATATCTTGAGTCTGACAGTCCAAGATCCAGACAGCCTTCCTGAAGTGGAGATTGCGCGTGAAAAACCACTGCCATTTAAACCATCAGGTAATGGCTTTGGTGGCAAAGGCAAGGGAGGTCGAGGAGGCCGTCGTGGAGACGACCGTCGAGATCGTGATCGCCGTGGCAATGGTCGCCGTGATGATTTCAAGAAAGGCAGTCGTGGGAACGATCGTTTTGATAAAGACAGACGTTACCGTAATAAAGACAATAAAAAACCTCGCAACACTTCAAGCGAAAAGAAGACTGGCTTTGTTATTCGTAACAAAGGAGACAAATAGAAAAAAGCGATTCACACTGTGAATCGCTTTTATATATAAGGAGACCGATAGTAAAAGAAGATGGTGATAGTAAAGGATAGGTGAAACGGAAAGGGATTTATCATGTCATCTTCTTATAATGTTATGATATCAAAAATAAAATAGGATGTCAATAAAAAATTGCTTTTTTTCTAAAATATTTTTGCTGTTCAAAATTGCAATTAAATAAGCAATTTTCAGATAATTATTGAAATAAAGACTTTTCTATGTTATAATGGAAGCGATTATATGCGAGGTAAAAAATGGCACATTTATTAGAAAAAACAAGAAAAATCACGTCTATTCTAAAGCGTTCTGAGGAGCAACTCCAAGATGAACTTCCTTACAATGCAATAACACGCCAGTTAGCTGATATTATTGACTGTAACGCTTGTATTGTGAATAACAAGGGACGTCTCTTGGGTTACTTTATGCGTTATAAGACCAATAATGACCGTGTAGAACAATTCTTCCAAACCAAAACCTTCCCTGAGGTCTATGTACAAGGGGCAAACATGATTTATGATACGGAAGCCAATCTTCCTGTTGAACATGATTTGACCATTTTCCCTGTGGAGAGCCGTGCGGACTTTCCAGATGGTTTGACGACCATCGCTCCGATTCATGTATCAGGGATTCGCCTAGGTTCGTTGATCATTTGGCGCAATGACAAGAAATTTGAAGATGAAGATTTGATTCTTGTCGAGATTGCGAGCACGGTTGTGGGAATTCAACTATTGAACTTCCAACGCGAAGAAGATGAGAAAAATATTCGCCGTCGTACGGCTGTTACCATGGCGGTCAACACCCTTTCTTATTCAGAACTGCGTGCCGTATCAGCTATTTTAGCTGAATTGGATGGAAATGAAGGGCAGCTGACTGCATCAGTTATTGCAGATCGTATTGGCATTACGCGCTCAGTGATTGTCAATGCGCTTCGTAAATTGGAGTCGGCGGGAATTATTGAGAGTCGTTCTTTAGGAATGAAGGGGACTTATCTCAAAGTTCTAATTGGTGATATTTTTGAGGAAGTGAAAAAGAGGGACTACTAATGGCAAAGGCTTTAATCTCGATTGACTATACAGAGGATTTCGTAGCAGATCATGGAAAGCTAACTGCTGGAGCACCTGCTCAAGCAATATCAAAAGCCATTGATCAGGCAACCAGATTAGCTTTTGATCGTGGAGACTATGTCTTTTTCACCATTGATGCTCATGAAGAGAAGGATACATTCCACCCAGAAAGCAAGCTCTTTCCACCACACAACATCATCGGAACTAGTGGTCGTAACCTTTATGGCCCCCTAGCTAACTTTTATGCTGAGCATGAGGCGGATAGTCGAGTCTTTTGGATGGACAAGCGTCACTATTCAGCATTTTCAGGAACGGATCTTGATATTCGTTTGCGGGAACGTCGGGTTGATACGGTCATTTTGACTGGTGTATTGACTGACATTTGCGTCCTTCATACGGCTATTGATGCCTATAATTTAGGTTATCAAATCGAGATTGTCAAGCCTGCAGTTGCCTCTATTTGGCCAGAAAATCATCTGTTTGCTCTTGGGCATTTTAAGAACACATTGGGAGCAAAATTACTGGATGAAAACCTTGCTGAAATTGAACTATAAGCCTGTTGGAAAAATGAAAAAAATCTGAAAAAAGTGTTGACAAAGATTTTGAAAGTTGATATACTAGTAAAGTAATCGACGCGGGGATGGCGGAATTGGCAGACGCGCAGGACTAAGGATCCTGTGACCGCTTTAGGTCGTGAGGGTTCAAGTCCCTCTCTCCGCATAGGGTAAGAGTTAGCTTTGGCTAGCTCTTTTTTTGTTTTTACAAAGAAAACTAGAGGCTACGTTTCCTATATCGAAAAATATTGGCATCAAGAACAGCCATTGTATCAGAACATTTAAACTGAGTTTTCCATTTCATTCTATCAAGAATATCCTCAAACATAAGTCAGAAAATGAAGAACTTAGGAAATGGAGAAATACTAATCAGAAAGATGTGACTATCATTTTTAAAATGAAGTAGATTTTTGATTGGTACTATACATCCTTATATAAGAAGGAAAGTTAGCGTTTGCTAGCTTTTTTGTTTTTTCAAAAATAAATCAAAAAAATTTTCGATTTCATAAACATTTCATATTTGGATTTTATAATAGTCTTACAAATATGGAGGTGACAAATGAATCCAATCCAAAGAGCTTGGGCTTATGTCAGCAGAAAACGACTGAGAAGTTTTATTTTATTTCTGATTTTATTTGTCCTTTTAGCAGGAATTTCAGCCTGTTTGACTCTGATGAAGTCCAACAAAACAGTAGAAAGTAATCTTTACAAATCACTCAACACATCTTTTTCTATCAAAAAGATAGAAAATGGACAGACCTTCAAGTTGTCTGACCTAGCATCCGTGAGCAAGATTAAGGGACTGGAAAATGTCTCTCCTGAACTCGAAACGGTCGCAAAACTAAAAGACAAGGAAGCAGTGAGTGGCGAGCAGAGCGTTGAACGTGATGATTTGTCAGCCGCGGACAAGAACTTGGTTAGCTTAACGTCTCTTGAGGACTCATCCAAGGATGTCACCTTTACTAGTTCGGCTTTCAATCTAAAAGAAGGGCGACACCTTCAAAAAGGGGACTCCAAGAAAATCCTCATTCACGAAGAGTTGGCCAAGAAGAACGGTCTTTCGCTTCATGACAAGATTCGCTTGGATGCTGGTCAGTCAGAATCTGGAAAAGGGCAAACAGTAGAGTTTGAAATTGTCGGCATCTTTTCTGGTAAAAAACAAGAGAAATTCACAGGCTTGTCTTTTGACTTCAGTGAAAACCAAGTCTTTACAGACTATGAAAGCAGCCAAACCCTTCTGGGAAATAGTGAAGCTCAAGTCAGTGCAGCGCGCTTCTATGTAGAAAATCCTAAGGAAATGGACGGACTCATGAAGCAGGTGGAAAACTTGGCTTTGGAAAGTCAAGGCTACCAAGTTGAGAAGGAAAACAAGGCCTTTGAACAAATCAAAGACTCAGTGGCAACCTTCCAAACCTTCCTCACCATCTTCCTTTATGGGATGTTGATAGCTGGAGCTGGAGCCTTGATTTTGGTCTTGTCCCTTTGGTTGAGAGAAAGGGTCTACGAAGTGGGGATTTTACTCGCACTTGGAAAAGGCAAGAGTTCAATCTTCCTCCAGTTCTGTTTAGAGGTAGTTTTGGTATCTCTTGGAGCTTTGCTTCCAGCATTTGTTGCAGGAAATGCCATCACATCCTATCTGCTCCAAACAGTACTAGCCAGTGGAGATCAGGCAACCTTACAAGACACACTAGCCAAAGCAAGCAGTCTATCAACCAGTCTCCTATCCTTTGCAGAATCCTATGTCTTTCTGCTCTTGATTGGTTGCTTGTCCGTAGCTCTTTGTTTCCTATTCTTATTTAGAAAATCACCTAAGGAAATTTTATCATCTATTAGTTAAGAAGGAGAAATCATGACTTTATTACAATTGCAAGATGTTACCTACCGTTATAAGAACACTGCTGAGGCAGTTTTATATCAGATCAAGTATAATTTTGAACCCGGAAAGTTTTATAGTATCATTGGTGAGTCAGGAGCAGGAAAATCCACTCTCTTGTCCCTACTGGCTGGTCTAGATAGTCCTGTTGAAGGTTCTATCCTTTTCCAAGGAGAGGACATTCGGAATAAGGGATATTCTTACCATCGCATGCACCATATTTCTCTAGTCTTTCAAAATTATAACTTGATAGATTATCTTTCTCCACTGGAAAATATCCGCTTGGTCAACAAAAAAGCCAGCAAGGATACTCTTCTTGAACTTGGTTTGGATGAAAGTCAGATCAAGCGGAACGTTCTCCAGTTATCAGGTGGTCAACAGCAACGTGTTGCTATTGCTCGCAGTTTGGTATCAGAAGCTCCAGTTATTCTAGCTGATGAGCCAACAGGAAATCTGGACCCTAAAACTGCTGGAGATATTATCGAACTGCTCAAATCACTTGCCGAGAAAACAGGTAAATGTGTGATTGTCGTCACCCACAGTAAAGAAGTGGCACAAGCGTCAGATATTACACTTGAATTGAAGGATAAGAAACTGACTGAAACTCGCAATACTACAAAATAAGATGAGCTTGTTTTGATAGAATTATAAAATCAAATCTAGAAAGGGAACCTATGTTACACAACGCATTTGCCTATGTTACAAGGAAGTTTTTCAAATCTATTGTTATCTTCCTGATTATTCTCCTCATGGCGAGCTTGAGTTTGGTCGGCTTGTCGATCAAGGGAGCTACTGCCAAGGCTTCTCAGGAGACCTTTAAAAATATCACCAATAGTTTCTCCATGCAAATCAATCGTCGCGTCAATCAAGGAACGCCACGTGGTTCTGGGAATATCAAGGGTGAGGATATCAAAAAAATCACCGAAAATAAGGCCATCGAGTCTTATGTTAAACGCATCAACGCCATCGGAGATTTGACTGGATACGACCTGATTGAAACGCCAGAAACCAAGAAAAATCTCACTGCTGACCGAGCAAAACGGTTTGGAAGCAGTTTGATGATTACAGGTGTCAATGACTCCTCTAAAGAAGACAAGTTTGTCTCTGGCTCATATAAGCTGGTTGAAGGTGAGCACCTAACCAACGACGACAAAGACAAGATCCTCATGCACAAGGACTTGGCAGCTAAACACGGTTGGAAAGTCGGAGATAAGGTCAAACTAGACTCCAATATCTACGATGCAGACAATGAAAAAGGTGCCAAGGAAACAGTCGAAGTTACAATCAAGGGACTCTTTGATGGGCACAATAAGTCTGCAGTAACCTACTCACAAGAACTCTATGAAAACACAGCTATCACAGACATTCACACTGCTGCAAAACTTTATGGATACACAGAAGACACAGCTATTTATGGGGACGCAACCTTCTTTGTAACAGCAGACAAGAACTTGGATGACGTCATGAAAGAGTTGAATGGTATCAGTGGTATCAACTGGAAGAGCTACACACTTGTGAAGAGCTCCTCTAACTACCCAGCTCTAGAGCAATCCATCTCTGGTATGTACAAGATGGCCAACCTCCTCTTCTGGGGTAGCTTGAGCTTCTCAGTTCTTCTCCTTGTACTCTTGCTCAGCCTTTGGATCAACGCCCGTCGCAAGGAAGTGGGAATCCTCCTCTCTATCGGTCTCAAGCAGGCAAGTATCTTGGGTCAATTTATCACTGAATCAATCCTGATTGCCATCCCTGCTCTCGTTTCTGCTTACTTCCTAGCCAACTACACAGCTCGAGCAATCGGAAATACTGTTCTTGCCAATGTTACTTCAGGTGTTGCTAAGCAAGCCAGCAAGGCAGCTCAAGCTTCTAACCTTGGTGGTGGTGCAGAAGTAGATGGCTTTAGCAAAACCTTGTCGAGCCTAGACATTTCCATTCAGACATCAGACTTTATCATCGTCTTTGTCCTTGCCTTGGTTCTAGTGGTTCTCGTTATGGCGCTTGCTTCAAGCAATCTCCTCAGAAAACAACCAAAAGAACTCTTGCTCGATAGCGAATAAAAAACTTGCTACCTATTCTCCCCTAAATGGGGTATAATATAGGTAGCATTTTTATGTATTTCATCTCCCTAAAGCCTTTCCTTTCAGGATGAAACAGAGATGATTTAAAAGAAAATTAAAGAAATGTAAAAGGTTTTTCTATGAAAATTCTAATAGTAGAAGATGAAGAGATGATCCGTGAGGGGATCAGTGACTATTTGGCGGATTGCGGCTATGAGACTATTCAGGCAGCGGATGGACAAGAGGCCTTGGAACAATTTTCCAGCTATGAAGTAGCCTTGGTTTTACTGGATATCCAGATGCCCAAGCTCAATGGTTTAGAAGTCCTAGCTGAGATTCGTAAGACCAGTCAGGTTCCTGTCTTGATGCTGACTGCCTTTCAGGATGAGGAATACAAGATGAGTGCCTTTGCTTCGCTAGCAGATGGCTATCTGGAAAAACCCTTTTCCCTCTCCCTCTTAAAAGTGAGGGTAGACGCGATTTTCAAGCGCTACTACGATACTGGACGAATCTTCTCCTATAAGGATACCAAGGTGGATTTTGAGAGCTACAGTGCAAGTCTAGCAGGTCAAGGAGTAGCCATCAATGCCAAAGAGTTGGAAATTCTGGACTATCTGGTGAAAAATGAAGGACGGGCCTTGACTCGTTCTCAGATTATCGATGCTGTCTGGAAGGCAACAGATGAGGTTCCCTTTGATCGTGTCATTGATGTCTATATCAAGGAACTGCGGAAAAAGCTAGACTTGGATTGTATCCTCACGGTGCGCAATGTTGGTTATAAATTGGAGCGAAAATGAAACGAACAGGTTTATTTACAAAGATTTTTAGCTATACCTTCTCGATTTTTAGTGTTCTGGTTATTTGTCTTCATTTAGCCATTTATTTTCTCTTTCCCTCTACTTATCTAAGCCATCGTCAGGAAACCATTGGTCAGAAAGTGACAGCCATTGCCCAGTCACTAGAAGGAAAGGATAGGCAAAGCATCGAGCAAGTGTTGGATTTGTATTCCCAGAGCAGTGATATCAAAGGAGCTGTCAAGGGAGAGATGACTGAGGACAAGTTAGAGGTCAAGGACAATCTTCCACTAGACGCGAATCGCCAGACCACTTCCCTCTTTATTGAGGAGCGTGAGGTGAAAACGCAAGATGGTAGCACTATGACTCTCCAGTTTTTAGCGTCCATGGACTTGCAAAAGGAAGCAGAGCAGATCAGTCTCCAATTTCTTCCCTATACCTTGTTGGCATCCTTTCTGATTTCTCTTTTAGTGGCCTACATCTACGCTCGGACCATTGTTGCACCGATTTTGGAAATCAAGCGGGTGACCCGTAGGATGATGGACCTGGATGCTCAAGTGCGATTGCGTGTGGATTCTAAGGATGAGATAGGTGATCTCAAGGAACAAATCAATAGCCTCTACCAGCACCTTTTGACTGTTATTGCGGACTTGCATGACAAGAATGAAGCCATTCTCCAGCTGGAGAAGATGAAGGTTGAGTTCCTGCGAGGAGCTTCTCATGAATTGAAAACACCACTGGCCAGCTTGAAAATCCTAATCGAAAATATGAAAGAAAATATCGGCCGTTATAAGGATAGAGACCACTATCTGGGAGTTGCCTTGGGGATTGTGGATGACCTCAGTCACCACGTTCTCCAGATATTGTCTCTTTCTTCTGTTCAGGAATTGCGAGACGAGAAAGAAGAGATTGACCTCCTTCAGATGACGCAAACTCTGGTTAAGGATTATACTTTACTCGCCAAGGAGAGAGAACTTCAGGTAGACATTAGCCTAACCCATCAGCAGGCTTACATAAACCCATCTGTGATGAAGTTGATCCTATCGAATCTCATCAGTAACGCTATCAAGCACTCCATTCCAGGGGGCTTGGTTCGTATCGGAGAGAGTGAAGGAGAACTTTTTATCGAAAATAGCTGTAGTCCTGAAGAACAAGAAAAACTAGCCCAGTCTTTTTCTGGCAATGCTAGTCGCAAGGCCAAGGGTTCAGGAATGGGGCTCTTTGTGGTCAAAAGTTTATTAGAACACGAGAAATTACCTTATCATTTTGAGATGCAAGATGATCATTTGACCTTCTTCATGTCTTATCCTAAAGTCGCTCAAGACTAAGGAGAGGAAAGGGTTTACATTGATTGAGTTGGAAGAAATTCAATCTAAAGTATGGGAAAAACTAGCTTTTTTTGTCAAAAAGTGATAAAATGAACAATGTAAATGGGATGTCCCAAAAAATATATAGGAGGCCTGACAAATGGCAATCGTTTCAGCAGAAAAATTTGTCCAAGCAGCTCGTGACAACGGTTATGCAGTTGGTGGATTTAACACAAACAACCTTGAGTGGACTCAAGCTATCTTGCGTGCAGCAGAAGCTAAAAAAGCTCCAGTTTTGATCCAAACTTCAATGGGTGCTGCTAAATACATGGGTGGTTACAAAGTTGCTCGCAACTTGATCGCTAACCTTGTTGAGTCAATGGGTATCACTGTACCAGTAGCTATCCACCTTGACCACGGTCACTACGAAGATGCACTTGAGTGTATCGAAGTTGGTTACACTTCAATCATGTTTGACGGTTCACACCTTCCAGTTGAAGAAAACCTTAAATTGGCTAAAGACGTTGTTGAAAAAGCACACGCTAAAGGTATCTCAGTAGAAGCTGAAGTTGGTACTATTGGTGGTGAAGAAGACGGTATCATCGGTAAAGGTGAATTGGCTCCAATCGAAGACGCTAAAGCAATGGTTGCAACTGGTATCGACTTCTTGGCAGCTGGTATCGGTAACATCCACGGTCCATACCCAGCAAACTGGGAAGGTCTTGACCTTGACCACTTGCAAAAATTGACAGAAGCTCTTCCAGGCTTCCCAATCGTATTGCACGGTGGATCAGGTATTCCTGATGAGCAAATCCAAGCAGCTATCAAACTTGGTGTTGCGAAAGTTAACGTTAACACTGAATGCCAAATCGCATTCGCTAACGCAACTCGTAAATTTGCTCGTGACTACGAAGCAAACGAAGCAGAATACGACAAGAAAAAACTCTTCGACCCACGTAAATTCTTGGCTGACGGTGTAAAAGCTATCCAAGCCTCAGTTGAAGAACGTATCGACGTATTCGGTTCAGAAGGTAAAGCTTAATCTAGCTGAACAATACAGAAAGAACCTGCCCTAAGGGCAGGTTTTTTGGTGTCTGGATATATAGCGAATATACTGTAGAAGAACCAATCTTAAGTTGCTAAAAGGACCTATTTTTTGTACAATAATGCTATGAAAATACTGAAAAAATGGTTTCTTGGCATTCTTAGTTTCATTCTTTTGTTTTTACTCGCTACATTCATCTTTCACCGTATCAGTTTGGAAAAGGAAGAAGCCTCACTGACACCTATGGGGCAACAAGTTCTCGTCAATGGACATCAAATAAATGTTTACGTTGAAGGAGATGGTCTTGAGACTATTGTAGTTCTCTCAGGTGCTGGTATTGCTTCTCCTATATTGGATTTTAAAGAACTATCGGAATCCTTATCGAAACAGTATAAAGTAGTTATCGTGGAGCGGGTGGGATATGGTTATAGTGATGATAGCAATCATTCAAGAGATGTGATGGAGGTTTTGTCTGATACTCGCCAAGCTCTTTCGCAAGCAAATATCACAGGGCCGTTTATCATTCTGTCTCATTCCATGGCTAGTCTAGAGAGTTTGGCTTGGCAGGAGAAGTATCCTGATGAAGTGAAAGCCTTGATTGGTCTGGATTGGGCACTGCCGTCAAGTTATGAGAATTTAAAGGATAATCAGGCCTTACTTACGTTGGCCTATTGGAGCAGCAAGATTGGTTTATTACGCTACTTCCCTGAGTCTTTTTATATAAAAAATCAAACTCTGACCGAAAATGAACGAAAACAATATAAACTTCTAGCTTATAAGCAGTTGATGTCACAAGCCATGCTTCATGAATCCCAAACGGTAAAGGAAAATGCCAAGAAAGTTCCCTCAAACATTAATCCGAAAATTCCAGCCTTACTAATGGTTTCTAATGCTGATGGTACTAGCTTTAGCCAATCTGAGTGGCAACGTTATGCAGAGAGATTTGCAAGCGACCAGTCTAATGTTCAAGTCGTCTATATGGATGCGCCTCACGACCTCTATCATTATCAAAGTCATGAAATAGTTTCTCAGATTGAAGATTTTTTAAAGAGTAATTGATGGTTTAGAGATCATTTTAATTTTAGACTGATGACAATAATTAAATGCTGAAGGATTAACAGTAGAATCGTGAATTTTTTCGATTAAAAAAATTCTTTTTCTTACCAAAAACCCTGCCCATTGGGCAGATTTTTTTGGTATTTTAAGGAAAATATCAAACCATAATTTTTGTTTAAAAGTATTATTTTAAGAGTAAAATCTCTAATTTCATAATCTTCAGGCAAACGCTTGCATTCCATTTTTTATTGGACTATAATAGGTTGGTATAAAGCTTTCTGTAATAATAAAATGTAGAAGGGGTAAAAGTAAGGATTTAGAATTTTTGTAGTCAAAAATACAATGTTGCTATTCCTTGCGACAGGGAGATAGACATGGCAATGATAGAAGTGGAACATCTTCAGAAAAATTTTGTGAAGACTGTTAAGGAACCAGGCTTGAAGGGGGCTTTGCGCTCCTTTATTCATCCTGAAAAGCAGACTTTTGAAGCGGTCAAGGATTTGACCTTCGAGGTACCAAAGGGCCAGATTTTAGGCTTTATCGGAGCCAATGGTGCTGGGAAGTCGACAACCATCAAAATGCTGACAGGGATTTTGAAACCGTCATCTGGTTTTTGTCGGATTAACGGCAAGATTCCGCAGGACAATCGTCAAGACTATGTCAAGGATATTGGGGTGGTCTTTGGTCAACGTACTCAGCTATGGTGGGATTTGGCTCTGCAAGAGACCTACACGGTCTTAAAAGAGATTTACGATGTGCCAGACTCGCTCTTCCATAAGCGCATGGACTTTTTGAATGAAGTTTTGGATTTGAAGGACTTTATCAAAGACCCTGTGCGAACTCTTTCACTTGGCCAACGGATGCGGGCGGATATTGCGGCTTCCTTGCTCCACAATCCTAAAGTTCTCTTTTTAGATGAGCCGACCATTGGTTTGGATGTTTCCGTTAAGGATAACATTCGTCGGGCCATTACCCAGATCAATCAAGAGGAAGAGACCACTATTCTCTTGACCACTCACGACTTGAGCGACATTGAGCAACTTTGTGATCGGATTTTTATGATTGATAAGGGGCAAGAGATTTTTGATGGAACGGTGAGTCAGCTCAAGGAAACTTTTGGCAAGATGAAGACTCTCTCCTTTGAACTGCTACCCGGTCAAAGTCATCTCCTTTCTCACTATGAAGGCTTTCCTGATATGACTATTGATAGACAAGGAAATTGCCTCAACATTGAATTTGATAGTTCCCGCTACCAGTCAGCTGATATTATCAAGCAAACCCTGTCTGATTTTGAGATTCGCGATTTGAAGATGGTGGATACGGATATCGAGGATATTATCCGTCGCTTCTACCGAAAGGAGCTCTAAGATGGTCAAATTGTGGAGACGTTATAAACCCTTTATTAATGCAGGAATTCAGGAGTTGATCACCTATCGAGTCAACTTTCTTCTTTATCGGATTGGCGATGTCATGGGGGCTTTTGTGGCCTTTTATCTCTGGAAGGCAGTCTTTGATTCTTCGCAGGAGTCCTTGATTCAGGGCTTCAGTATGGCAGATATCACCCTCTACATCATCATGAGTTTTGTGACTAATCTTCTGACTAGGTCGGATTCTTCCTTTATGATTGGTGATGAGGTCAAGGATGGCTCCATTATCATGCGCTTGTTGCGACCAGTGCATTTTGCGGCCTCTTACCTCTTCACCGAGCTTGGATCCAAGTGGTTGATTTTTATCTCTGTTGGACTGCCATTTTTAAGTGTCATTGTCTTGATGAAAATTTTATCTGGGCAAGGAATTGTAGAAGTACTGGGATTAACCATCCTTTATCTCTTTAGCTTAACCCTAGCCTACCTGATCAATTTTTTCTTTAATATCTGCTTTGGATTTTCAGCCTTTGTCTTTAAAAATCTATGGGGTTCCAATCTACTCAAGACTTCTATAGTGGCCTTTATGTCTGGAAGTCTGATTCCCTTGGCTTTCTTTCCAAAGATTGTTTCTGATATTTTGTCCTTCTTGCCTTTTTCATCTTTGATTTATACTCCAGTTATGATCATTGTTGGGAAATACGATGCCAGTCAGATTCTTCAGGCGCTTTTGCTACAGTTCTTCTGGCTCATAGTGATGGTGGGCTTGTCTCAGTTGATATGGAAACGAGTCCAGTCCTTTATCACTATTCAAGGAGGTTAGTATGAAAAAATATCAACGCATGCATTTGATTTTTATCAGACAATACATCAAGCAAATCATGGAATACAAGGTCGATTTTGTGGTGGGCGTGTTAGGAGTTTTTCTGACTCAAGGCCTGAACCTCTTGTTTCTCAATGTGCTCTTTCAACACATTCCTTCCTTAGAAGGCTGGACTTTTCAAGAAATCGCCTTTATCTATGGATTTTCCTTAATTCCCAAGGGACTAGATCATCTCTTTTTTGACAATCTCTGGGCTCTGGGGCAACGTTTGGTGCGAAAAGGAGAGTTTGACAAGTACCTGACGCGTCCTATCAATCCTCTCTTTCACATCTTGGTTGAGACCTTTCAGATTGATGCCTTGGGCGAACTATTGGTCGGTGGAATTTTACTAGCGACAACAGTATCAAGCATTGCTTGGACTCTTCCAAAATTCCTGATTTTTCTAGTCTGCATTCCTTTTGCGACCTTAATCTATACTTCCTTGAAAATCGCGACTGCCAGTATCGCTTTTTGGACCAAGCAGTCAGGCGCCATGATTTACATTTTTTATATGTTTAATGACTTTGCCAAGTATCCGATTTCCATTTATAATTCGCTTCTTCGTTGGTTGATTAGCTTTATCGTGCCTTTCGCCTTTACGGCCTACTATCCTGCCAGCTATTTCTTGCAGGACAAAGACGGGCTCTTTAACATTGGTGGGTTGATGTTGATTTCCCTTGTTTTCTTTGTTATTTCTTTAAAACTCTGGGATAGGGGCTTGGATGCCTACGAAAGTGCGGGTTCGTAAGAGATAAGATAGGATGAGAGTTAAAAATTAAATATGTTACAAACAACCGTTGAAAATTATAGCGGTTGTTTTTGCATGTTTATTAAGGCATAAATTCTATCCATACCCCTTTTTGCGATTTTGGTAGTTATTCCAGTTAATTGCTACTATTTTTGATGGTGTGAATGTGCTGATAATGTATCCCAGTTAACTACGAAAGTTTTGGGTTTATATTTTTTAATGTACATTAAAAAAAAAATTAATGCGTGTTAATTTTTCTTGACTTAAAATTTTTTAATTGATATACTATTTTTCAGAGAGCTAACAATTATATATAAATGTACTACTCTATCCCACTAGATAATACGTCATAAAACTTTTTATAACAAAGGCTAGCAAGGTTAAAGTTTTCTATCTATTGGGTTTAAAATAAAAAATGAAGGAATTATAATGAAAAAAAGTACGGTATTGTCATTAACTACTGCTGCAGTTATTTTAGCAGCATATGCCCCCAATGAGGTAATTTTAGCAGATGCACCTAGTTCTGAAGATGCTTTAAGAATTTCTGATAAAGAAAAAGTAGTAGCAGATGCACCTAGTTCTGAAGATGCTTTAAAAATTTCTGGTAAAGAAAAAGTAGTAGCAGATAAAGAAACAGAAAACAATGAACAATCTGAAGATATTCATAATGTTATAGAAACTTCAAAGGATATTGAGGAGAAGAAGACAACAGTTATTGAGGAAAAAGAGGTTGTTAGTAGAAAGTCTGAGATAGACAAAAAAACTAGTAACGAAGGAGCAAGTATCAAAGAAGACTCCAAGCAACCCAAAGGAGATGATGCGGACTCATTTGTAAATAAAGATACAGAAAATCCGAAAAAAGAAGATAAACTTGTCTATATTGCTGAATTTAAAGATAAAGAATCTGGAGAAAAAGCAATCAAGGAACTATCCAATCTTAAGGATACAAAAGTTTTATATACCTATAATACGATTTTTAATGGCGCTGCCATTGAAACAACTCCAGATAATTTGGACAAAATTAAACAAATAGAAGGTGTTTCGTCGGTTGAACGATCACAAAAAGTCCAACCAATGATGAATCATGCCAGAAAGGAAATTGGAGTTGAGGAAGCTATTGATTACCTAAAGTCTATTAATGCTCCATTTGGGAAAAATTTTGATGGTAGAGGTATGGTTATTTCAAATATCGATACTGGAACAGATTATAGGCATAAGGCTATGAGAATCGATGATGATGCCAAAGACTCGATGAAATTTAAAAAAGATGACTTAAAAGGCACTGATAAAAATTATTGGTTGAGTGATAAAATCCCTCATGCGTTCAATTATTATAATGGTGGTAAAATCACTGTAGAAAAATATGATGATGGAAGGGATTATTTTGACCCACATGGGATGCATATTGCAGGGATTCTTGCTGGAAATGATACTGAAAAAGACATCAAGAACTTTAATGGCATAGATGGAATTGCGCCTAATGCACAAATTTTCTCTTATAAAATGTACTCTGACGCAGGATCTGGGTTTGCGGGTGATGAAACAATGTTTCATGCTATTGAAGATTCGATCAAACACAATGTCGATGTTGTTTCGGTATCATCTGGCTTTACGGGAACAGGTCTTGTAGGCGAGAAATATTGGGAGGCTATTAGAGCATTAAGAAAAGCTGGAATCCCAATGGTTGTTGCTACAGGTAATTTTGCGACTTCTGCTTCAAGTTCTTCATGGGATTTAGTGGCAAATAATAATCTGAAAATGACCGACACTGGAAATGTAACGCGAACTGCAGCACATGAAGATGCGATAGCGGTCGCTTCTGCTAAAAATCAGACAGTTGAATTTGATAAAGTTAACATTGGAGGACAAAGTTTTAAATACAGAAATATAGGAGCTTTTTTCGATAAAAATAAAATCCTAACCAATGAGGATGGGTCAAAAACTCCAAATAAATTAAAATTTGTATATATAGGCAAAGGTCAAGACCAGGATTTGATAGGCTTGGATCTTAAGGGCAAAATTGCAGTAATGGATAGAATTTATACCAAGGATTTAAAAGATGCTTTTAAAAGAGCTATGGATAAAGGCGCACGTGCCATTATGGTTGTAAATACTGTAAATTACTACAATAGAGATAATTGGACAGACCTTCCAGCTATGGGATATGAAGCGGATGAAGGGACTAAAAGTCAAGTATTTTCAATTTCAGGAGATGATGGTGTAAAATTATGGAACATGATTAACCCTGATAAAAAAACTGAAGTCAAAAGAAATAATAAGGAAGATTTTAAAGATAACTTAGAACAATACTATCCAATTGATATGGAAAGCTATAATTCTAATAAACCGAATGTAGGTGATGAAAAAGAAATTGACTTTAAATTTGCAGCTGACACAGACAAAGAACTTTATAAAGAAGATATTATAGTCCCAGCAGGGTCTACATCTTGGGGGCCAAGAACAGACTTGCTTTTAAAACCGGATGTTTCAGCACCTGGTAAAAATATTAAATCCACTCTAAATGTTATCAATGGTAAATCCACTTATGGTTATATGTCAGGAACTAGTATGGCAACTCCAATCGTAGCAGCTTCTACTGTTTTGATTCGACCAAAATTAAAGGAATTGCTTGAAAGACCTGTCTTGAAAAATCTTAAGGGAGATGACAAAATAGACCTTACAAGTCTTACAAAAATAGCCTTACAAAATACTGCAAGACCGATGATGGATGCAACCTCTTGGAAAGAAAAGAGTCAATACTTTGCATCACCTAGACAACAGGGAGCAGGTCTAATTAATGTTGCCAACGCTTTGAGAAATGAAGTTGTAGCAACTTTCAAAAATACAGATTCTAAAGGTTTGGTAAATTCATATGGTTCCATTTCTCTTAAAGAAATAAAAGGTGATAAAAAATACTTTACAATTAAGCTTCACAATACCTCAAACAGACCTTTAACCTTTAAAGTTTCTGCATCAACTGTAACTACAGATGCTCTAACTGATAGGCTAAAACTCGATGAAACATATAAAGATGAAAAATCTCCGGACGGGAAGCAAATTGTTCCAGAAATTCACCCAGAAAAAGTCAAAGGAGCAAATATCACATTTGAGCATGACACTTTCACTATAGGTCCAAATTCCAGCTTTGATTTAAATGCGGTTATAAATGTTGGGGAAGCAAAAAATAAAAATAAATTTGTAGAATCATTTATTCATTTTGAGTCAGTGGAAGAAATGGAAGCTCTAAACTCCAACGGGAAGAAAAGAAACTTCCAACCTTCTTTATCGATGCCTCTAATGGGATTTGCTGGGAATTGGAACCACGAACCAATCCTTGATAAATGGGCCTGGGAAGAAGGATCAAAATCAAAAGCAATGGAAGGTTATGATGATGATGGTAAACCAAAAATTCCAGGTACCTTAAATAAGGGGATTGGTGGAGAACATGGTATAGATAAATTTAATCCAGCAGGAGTTATCCAAAATAGAAAAGATAAAAATACAACATCCCTAGATCAAAATCCAGAATTATTTGCTTTCAATAACGAAGGAATCAACGCACCTTCATCAAGTGGCTCTAATATTGCTAAAATCTATCCTTTAGATTCAAATGGAAATCCTCAAGATGCTCAACTTGAGAGAGGATTAACGCCTTCTCCACTTGTATTAAGAAGTGCAGAAGAAGGGGTGATTTCAATAGTAAATACAAATAAAGAAGGAGAAAATCAAAAAGACTTAAAAGTCATTTCGAGAGAACACTTTATTAAAGGAATTTTAAACTCTAAAAGAAATGATGCAAAAGGAATCAAATCATCTAAACTAAAAGTTTGGGGTGACTTGAAATGGGATGGACTCATTTATAACCCTAGAGGTAGAGAAGAAAATGCCCCAGAAAGTAATGACAAAAAAGATCCTGCTACTAAGATACGAGGACAATTTGAACCGATTGCGGAAGGCCAATATTTCTATAAATTTAAATATAGATTAACCAAGGATTACCCATGGCAGGTTTCCTATATTCCTGTAAAAATTGATAACACACCTCCAAAGATTGTTTCAATTGATTTTTCAAACCCTGAAAAAATTAAGTTAATTACAAAGGATACTTATCACAAGGTCAAAGAGCAATACAAGAATGAAACGTTATTTGCGAGAGATCAAAAAGAACATCCTGAAAAATTTGACGAGATTGCCAACGAAGTTTGGTATGCTGGGGCCGCTCTTGTTAATGAAGATGGAGAGGTTGAGAAAAATCTTGAAGTCACTTATGCAGGTGAGGGTCAAGGAAGAAATAGGAAACTTGACAAAGACGGAAATACCATTTATGAAATTAAAGGTGCAGGAGATTTAAGAGGCAAAATCATTGAAGTGATTGCATTAGACGGTTCTAGCAATTTCACAAAGATTCATAGAATTAAATTTGCTGATCATGCTGATGAAAAGGGGATGATTTCCTATTATCTAGTAGATCCTGATCAAGATTCATCTAAATACCAAAAGCTTGGCGAGATTCCCGAATCTAAATTTAAAAATTTAGAAAATAGAAAAGAGGATAGTCTTAAAAAAGATACAACGGAAGTAGAACATCATCAAGAAAATGAAGAGGCTACCGAAGAAAAATCTAGCTTGACTATTCATAAAACTATTTCAACAATTAGAGATTTTGAAAGTAAAGACTTAAAGAAACTCATTAAAAAGAAATTCAGAGAAGTTGATGACTTTACAAGTGAAACTGGTAAGAGAATAGAGGAATACGATTATAAATACGATGATAAGGGAAATATCATTGCTTATGACGATGGTAGTGCCTTACAATATGAAACTGAAAAACTTGATGAAATCAAATCAAAAATTTATGGCATTCTAAACCCGTCTAAAGATGGACACTTTGAAATTCTTGGAAAGATCAGTAATGTTTCTAAAAATGCCAAGGTATATTATGGCAATAATTATAAATCGATAGAAATCAAAACGACCAAGTATGATTCCCACTCAAAAACGATGACATTTGATTTATACGCTAATATTAATGATATTGTGGATGGATTAGCTTTTGCAGGAGATATGAGGTTTTTTGTCAAAGATGATGGTCAGATAAAAGCTGAAACTAAAATTAGAATGCCTGAAAAAAATAAGGAAACTAAAGCAGAATATCCGTATGCATCAAGTTATGGGAATGTAATAGAATTAGGAGAAGGAGATCTCTCAAAAAACAAACCAAACAATTTAACGGACATGGAATCTGGTAAAATCTATGCTGATTCAGAAAAACAACAATATCTGTTAAAGGATAATATCATTCTGAGAAAAGGCTATGCACTAAAAGTGACTACCTATAATCCTGGAAAAACGGATATGTTAGAAGGGAATGGAGTTTATAGCCAGGAAGATATAGCAAAAATCCAAAAGGCCAATCCTAATCTAAGAGTCTTATCAGAAACAACAATTTATGCTGATAGTAGAAATGTTGAAGATGGAAGAAGTACTCAATCAGTATTAATGTCGGCTTTGGACGGCTTTAACATTGTAAGATATCAAGTGTTTACATTTAAAATGAATGATAAAGGGGAGGCAATCGATAAAGATGGCAATCTTGTAACAGATCCTTCTAAACTGGTATTATTTGGTAAAGATGGTAAAGAGTACACAGGAGAGGATAAGTCCAATGTAGAAGCTATTAAAGAAGATGGCTCTACGTTATTTATTGATGCAAAACCAGTAAACCTCTCAATGGACAAGAACTACTTTAATCCATCTAAATCTAATAAAATTTATGTACGAAATCCAGAATTTTATTTAAGAGGTAAGATTTCTGATAAGGGTGGTTTTAACTGGGAGTTGAGAGTTAATGAATCTGTTGTAGATAATTATTTAATCTATGGAGATTTACACATTGATAACACTAGAGATTTTAACATTAAGCTTAATGTTAAAGACGGTGACATCATGGACTGGGGAATGAAAGACTATAAAGCAAACGGATTTCCAGATAAGGTAACAGATATGGATGGAAATGTTTATCTTCAAACTGGCTATAGCGATTTGAATGCGAAAGCGGTTGGAGTACACTATCAATTTTTATATGATAATGTAAAACCAGAAGTAAACATTGATCCTAAGGGAAATACAAGTATCGAATATGCTAACGGAAAATCTGTAGTCTTTAACATCAATGATAAAAGAAATAATGGATTCGATGGTGAGATTCAAGAACAACATATTTATGTAAATGGAAAAGAATACAAATCATTTGATGATATTAAACAACTAACAGATAAGACACTAAACATTAAGATTGTTGTAAAAGATTTCGCAAGAAATACAACCGTAAAAGAATTCATTTTAAACAAAGATACGGGAGAGGTAAGTGAACTAAAACCTCATAGGGTAACTGTAACCATTCAAAATGGAAAAGAAATGAGTTCAACGATAGTGTCGGAAGAAGATTTTATGTTACCTGTCTATAAGGGTGAATTAGAAAAAGGATACCAATTTGATGGTTGGGAAATTTCTGGTTTCGAAGGGAAAAAAGACGCCGGCTATGTTCTTAATCTATCAAAAGATACCTTTATAAAACCTGTATTCAAGAAAATAGAGGAGAAAAAGGAGGAGGAAAATAAACCTACTTTTGATGTATCGAAAAAGAAAGAAAAAACACAATCTGATTCAACTAATGATGTCAACAGTATTGTTTCTGATGAAAATGATAAAAACTTTGAAATTGACAAGAACGTTTATCTAAATGAACAAGGGAACTTAACTAATAAAAATACTAACATCAATAGTAAATCAACTAGTAACAATCCTAATCAGTTGCCAAAAACCGGAACAGCAAGCGGAGCCCAGACACTATTAGCTGCCGGAATCATGTTTATAGTAGGAGCTTTTCTTGGATTGAAGAGAAAAAATAAAGATTAAGACAAAAGCTATAGAAAAAATGCTTTAAGTACTGAGATTAGATAGTGAGGTGATGACATAGTTTTGTGAAAATATTGATTTATAAATATATTATTTAGATTTCTATGAAAATAGGAGATTTTAAAGAGATATATGTAAAAGCCTTGTCACAGGACAGGCTTTTTCTAATGGAGATGGGTTCTGTTTAAAATCCATTTCTTTGGCTTATAAAAATATAAATACAAACGGTTGTTTATATTTTGTGGTATAATGTATTGTAATAAATACTTGTTTTGATACCAATCTAGAGATATTTTGATAGTTATTTATTCTAGAAATTTTTGCTTGGATTTTTTTTTAAAAGTCATAAAAGTTCATGGATAGTAACGAATGAAGTATCGTAAGCTTGCCTGAATATCAATCAAAAAGGAGAAAATTATGAATAAGAAAGAACGGGAAAAACAATTTGAAGAGATCAATGGACCTAAGCGGTCTGAATCAAAGTCGGCTCCGAATAAAAATATAAAAATCTATATTGGCATAGCACTCTCTGTTTTAGTCACTCTCATCTTGGTAAGTATTTTCTCATATCTTCTGATTGGAAAGAAAGAGTCAAATCAAACATCGTCTGCTGTTTCAACTACAGAGTCAACAAGTAAATCGTCTACAAGCCAAGGAAAAACAGATGAGACTGATAAGGATAAACAAGAGGAAATTCAAAAACTCAAGGATCAACTGACTGCTTTAGATACCAAAATTACGGAAGCAGAAGCACTTGTTAGCAAGTTCAAGAAAGAAACTGCTGTTCCAAAACTAGATATTGAAGCAATCAAGAACAATGATTTGTCTAGTTTAGAAGGTACTTGGCGTAGTCAATCTGGTAATGAATACATTATTAATGATTCTGGAGAGGTACGTGCGACTTGGTTTACAAATGATCAAAAGTACGAATCTGTAGTTGGATTAAAGGTATCAAAAGGTCAAGATAGTCGTAACCCTGAGACAGCGTCTATTAGTGCATGGGTAAAAGATTCTGTTGCTGGAGGATTTGTAGTAGTAGCTGTGCCAAGTGGAGTTGTTATGCAACCTGGGGATGATGGAAAGATTACGGATAAAAGTAATCATGCTGAGGAAAGACTTTTTTCTGGACAACAATATGAAGCGATGTTAATGAAACCAGAAAATGTTTATTATCGTGTGAAACCAGATACCAGTAAACTTGAGGAAGCAGAAAAGAACTTAGCTCAACTACAAGCAGATCGTGAATCAATCAAATCTTCTCTAGAGCCAAAGGAAAAGAAAAACTAGATGGTATTCGTTCAAAAATACTGTTGCAATCGGCAGAATCAAGAAGCCCATTAGGGCTTCTTTTTCTTTTGTTACAAATACTCAACCACTTAGACAGAGATATTGACCAGATAGGCAAAAGGGCTTGTTCTTGAAAAATTCCTCTGCTATAATGATTCATGTAAGGGACGTGAGGGGTCAGTATCAGACAACTCAAGAACCAAAAAAAGAAAATGGAGACAAAAAAATGAAAAAATTATTGGGACTTGTATTTTTAGTAGCAGCAGCGCTAGTATTGTATTTCGGATCTGTTGGATGGCCAAGTTTGGATGTCAACCTCTGGTCACTGATTCCAGTTGGCTTATTCCTCTATTTCACTCTAGAAAATCTTTTGAAAAAAGACTATAAGGCTAGTCTGATGTGCTTAATTATTGCTTTTATCATTGCAAATGCTATTTTTGATCTCTTGCCCATTTCAAGTGGTTTGGTGATTGGTGCCGGTGTGCTAGCTTGTGTAGGACTTGGCTACCTCTTTCCTGATAAGGATAAAAAAGAAGATAAATAAAAAAGTCTCGAGATTTCTCGAGACTTTTTTTACGGACCAGCGTAATATTTTTGAATCCCTTTTACGATGCCTGCGACCAGTTTATCTTGGTAGTGGCTATCTCTAATTTGTTGGTTTTCGGAGAAATTATCCATATAACCAAGTTCTAGGAGAACGGCTGGTTTGGCTGTTTCGCGTAGTACGGCATAGCTGCTCTCCAACAGACCAGCGTCTTTGGCCCCTGTTTCTGCTAGGAGAGAGGAGTGGATGGCAGTGGCGAGGCGTTTGCTTTCACTCATACGATCTGGGTGATTGTGCCAGTATTTATTAATCTTACTTGGATAATCAGGTTCATCGCTATAGGAGTAGGTTTGAATACCGCTCGCTTTTGAGTAGGTATTACCAGTAGCGTTGAAGTGAATACTGATAAAAATATCCGAGTTGGTTTTATTAACCATACGAGAACGTTCGGTAACAAAATCAACGTCAATATCACTATCACGAGAAGTGAGGACCTTGTAACCTAGTTCTTCCAACTTACTACGAAGCTTACGGTAAATCTGCATGTTGAGATCTTTTTCAGCTACATTGTAGTAAAAGGCACCTGAATCTCGACCACCATGCCCAGGATCTAGGAAAATGGTATTGCTGTATTGGCCTTTTACAAATCCACCTTCAGTTGAAACTTCAGAAATCCATTGGCCGTATTTTTGGAACAGGTGTTCCTTACCGTCTATCTTGTAAGTTCCTGAAACATAATGTCCATTATCATCTAGGTAGTAGCGTGCTTTGTCAGAGTTATCGTAAATCCATTCGCTCTTTGCCATGTAACCACCTGACTTGAGGTAGTATGCTCCAATCCACTCCTGATTTGCATAACGACCATCCGCTTTTAGATAGAACCAGCTCTTGTAGGCTTTATCGAAGATCCACTCATTCTCCGCCATGGCTCCACTGGTTTTAAGGTAGTAGCTTTCTTTCCATTTGTCTGCTAGCATCCCACCATTCTGGTCAAATGAGTACCAGGAACCTTGAATCTTTTGCCAGTTTTCTTGGACATATCTCCCTGACCCGTTCGCATAGAACCAAGTATCCTTGATTTTGACCCAGTTGTTTTCTGCCATAGCTCCGCTCTGGTTGAAGAGGTAGCCCTTGAAGGTTGTCGCACTCAGCATTCCACCGTCTTTGTCAAAGTAATACCAAGAACCGTTGATTTTCTCCCATTTATCCTGCGAGATCTTTCCAGAAGGAGCGACATAGTACCAAATTTGATCTAATTTTGTCCAGCCCTTTTCCGCCATAGCCCCGCTTTTTGTGAGCAGATAGCCGTCAACGGCAGTGTTGCTGAGCATGCTTCCAGTTTGGTCAAAATAATACCAAGAACCATTGATTTTTTTCCAGGTGTTCTGAGCAAGTCGTCCAGAGGAATCAGCATAATACCATTGATTGTCCAGTTTGGTCCAGCTATTTTCTGTCATGACACCATCTTGGTCAAAGGCATAACCTTTGTAGACAGTAGAATGAAGACGATTACCATCTTGATCGAAGTAGTACCATTTGCCTTGGATTTGTTTCCAGTTCAAAGCAGGTTTATCATCTTGGTAAAAGCGCCAGTGATGATTTTCTTGGTACCATCCTTCTTTTTTGGGCTTGTCTTCTTGCACATCTACTTTAGGAAGAACTTCTGATTTAGAGTTTTCCTCAACACTCGACTCTTTCTTTTCTTCTTTGGCAATTGCTTCCTTGACAGCAGATGTGGATTGAGTTGTGTTTTCTTCTCCTAAGACGGATGCGGGTGCTAATCCTGCGATTGAAAGGATTAAAGCACTGGTCAGTAGTATCTTTTTCACTTTTTATTTCCTAACTTTTTCTTTTTCCCTTTTTCATTTTTCTATTAATTATCGAATTGAACTTCTTCTAGTAAGTATTCGATAAAGCGTTCGCCCATCTTAGACAGGCTGGTTTTTTCATGTTGGATATAGACTAGTTCAATCGGGTCGTCAATGTCCAGTGGAATGGAAACGATATTGTCTCCGTTGAGGTTGCTGTTCAATATCCCTGTTGCAATGGTGTAACCATCCAAACCAATCAAAAGATTAAAGAGGGTGGCACGGTCACTGACTACGATGGATTTCTTGTGGTGCTCTTGTGAAAGAATCTCCTCTGAAAAGTAGAAGGAGTTGTGCGTCCCCTGGTCATAACTCAGATAAGGAAAGTCTTCCAAATCAGCCAGTTTGACCTTGTCTTTTTTAGCTAGAGGGTTGGTCTTGCTGACAAAGATATGGGGTTGAGCGGTAAAGAGGTGGTGGGCTAGCAGGTGATTGTCATCCAGCATTTTCGTTAAAACATCACGATTGTAGCTGTTTAAAAAGAGGACACCGACCTCGCTACGGAAGTTCTTGACGTCATCGATAATCTCCCAAGTCCGAGTTTCACGAAGGAAGAGCTCGTATTTCTCCATATCACTTTTCTTGAGCAGAGAGACAAAGGCATTGACTACAAAGGCATAGTGCTGAGAGGAAACGCTGAAAAGTTCGCGGTGGGCGATAGGATTTTTATAACGTTCCTCCAGAAGCTGAGTTTGCTCGACAACTTGACGAGCGTAGGAGAGAAACTCCATCCCATCACGCGTCAAGGTAATTCCCTTGGGATTGCGGATAAAGATTTCAATGCCCATTTCATTTTCCAAGTCTCGAACAGCATTAGAGAGACTGGGTTGGGTGATAAAGAGTTGCTTGGCTGCCTCATTCATAGAGCCAGTTTCGACGATTTTGATAATATAGTGTAGTTGTTGAATTCTCATGTTTTTATTGTACCATACTTGCGGAAGAATGGGCAATGAAGACGAAGAAAATAGGGGGAAAGAACCGGTCCAGTATTGAAAAAAAGTCTAAAATCTGTTAGAATGGAAGCTATGAAAACATTCTATGATGTGCAGCAATTTCTCAAACAATTTGGCATTATTGTTTACATGGGGAAGCGTTTGTATGATATTGAACTGATGAAGCTCGAACTCTCTCGGATTTATGATGCAGGTCTCATGGACAAGCTAGATTACCTAGAAGCGGAAGCTGTTCTTCGTAGAGAGCACAAGATAGAATTAGACTACATAGAGAAAAATGGAGATAAGAACTTATGACAATTTGGGTTTTGTGGGGAATCGTACTAGCGATGGCGGCATGGATGGGGTATAACTACCTTCGTATTCGTCGTGCGGCTAAGATAGTGGATAATGCAGAATTTGAAGCCTTGATTCGAAAAGGGCAATTGATTGATGTCCGTGAACCAGCAGAATTTCACAGAAAACATATCCTCGGAGCTCGCAATATTCCTTCAAATCAGTTGAAGTCAAGCCTTGCAGCCCTTCGCAAGGATAAACCTGTCCTTCTCTACGAAAATCAACGTGGACAACGAGTGACCAATGCAGCACTTTATTTGAAAAAACAAGGTTTCTCTGAGATTTATATTCTTTCTTATGGACTAGATTCTTGGAAAGGGAAAGTGAAGACGAGTTAACATTCTATTAAAATCTGTCGAATGGTAGATAAAGCTAGTATCTTAAGGTATCATCATTTATATTAAATTTAAGGAGATTTTATAATATGAATTCACAACAAAAGAAAAAACCTTCACTTATTTTAGGTATCTTATCTATCGTCCTTGGTTTGCTATCTCCAATAGTGGGTCTGATTTTGGGGATTATAGGATTGGTCTTGGCTTTTTCATACCAAAAAGAATCTGGACTGGACTATAAAACAGAAAAAATTCTCAATATCGTAGGACTTGTAGTTTCTGTTCTTAACTGGATTCTAGCAATCGCAATAGTTTTTAGATAAGCAAAAAAGAAAAAAGCTTTAAACATAAAGCTTTTTTCTTTTATCCACTTTTTTCTAAATAGTTTTTAATGATTTCCAATTCCTCTGGATTCAAGGGACGGTATTGCCCTTCTGCTAGTTCTGGGTTTAATGTAAAGTCACCGAATTGGACGCGTTTTAGGGCAGTCACCTTGACACCAACTGAGAGGAACATTTTTTTAACCTGATGAAATTTTCCTTCTGAGATGATGATGGAGGCCCGGCTCTCTGTTGGGCTTGAGGACAGAATTTCGAGCTGAGCAGGTTTACAAGTGGTCCCGTCTAAAAAGACAATTCCTTCTTTGAATGACTGAATATGGTCTGACGTGAGCGGTCCGTTTACTACCACTTGATAAGATTTATCAACATGGTACTGGGGATGAAGGAGTTGAAAACCAAGAGGTCCATTGTCTGTCAAAAGGAGCAGTCCCGTGGTATCGCGGTCTAATCTGCCGACAGCATAGAGCTGGTCAGACTGGATGTCAGGTGGAAGAAGGTCCATGATGGTGGGAAGTTTCTTATCCTTGCTAGCTGTAACGACTCCGTTTGGCTTATGAAGCATGAGGTAGTTGTGCTCGTAGCCTTGGATTTGCCGTCCTTGAAAGACTAATTTCTGCAATCCAGTGTCGACATTTTGAGCCAGGGAACTGGCTGGACAATCGTCCACTAGGATTTCTTTTTTTAATAGAGCCTGTTTCATAGCCTTGCGACTGACCTTTTCTTGGGCTAATAATCTATCTAAACGCATACCAGCTTATCTTATCATAAGTCTCTGACTTTGAAAAGAGTTGCCTTGACTAGAAAAGCAGAGTGAAAACATTTACACTTAGCTGAACTGTGATTTTTGAATGAGACTGTGGTATAATTGTTCAGTTAGAAATAAAAATTTAAATATTAGAGGAAATCATGACAAAATTAAGAGAAGATATCCGTAACATTGCGATTATCGCCCACGTTGACCACGGTAAAACAACCCTCGTTGATGAATTATTGAAGCAGTCTGAAACTCTTGATGCACGTACTGAATTGGCAGAGCGTGCTATGGACTCAAACGATATCGAAAAAGAGCGTGGAATTACTATCCTTGCGAAAAATACAGCCGTAGCCTACAACGGAACTCGTATCAATATAATGGACACACCAGGACACGCGGACTTCGGTGGAGAAGTTGAGCGTATCATGAAAATGGTTGATGGTGTTGTCTTGGTCGTAGATGCCTACGAAGGAACAATGCCACAGACTCGTTTCGTATTGAAAAAAGCCTTGGAACAAGACCTTGTCCCAATCGTGGTTGTCAACAAAATCGATAAACCATCAGCTCGTCCAGCAGAAGTAGTGGACGAAGTCTTGGAACTTTTCATCGAGCTTGGTGCAGATGACGACCAGCTTGACTTCCCAGTAGTGTATGCTTCAGCTATCAATGGAACATCTTCATTGTCAGATGATCCAGCTGACCAAGAAGCTACGATGGCACCAATCTTTGACACGATTATCGACCATATCCCAGCTCCAGTAGATAACTCAGATGAGCCTTTGCAGTTCCAAGTGTCACTTTTGGACTATAACGACTTCGTTGGACGTATCGGTATCGGTCGTGTTTTCCGTGGTACTGTTAAGGTTGGGGACCAAGTTACCCTTTCTAAACTAGATGGTACAACGAAGAACTTCCGTGTTACAAAACTCTTCGGTTTCTTTGGTTTGGAACGTCGTGAAATTCAAGAAGCAAAAGCAGGTGATTTGATTGCCGTTTCCGGTATGGAAGACATCTTTGTCGGTGAAACCATTACTCCGACAGACGCAGTTGAAGCTCTTCCAATCCTACACATTGATGAGCCAACTCTTCAAATGACTTTCTTGGTCAACAACTCACCATTTGCTGGTAAAGAAGGTAAATGGGTAACTTCTCGTAAGGTAGAAGAACGCTTGCAAGCAGAATTGCAAACAGACGTTTCCCTTCGTGTTGACCCAACGGACTCACCAGATAAATGGACTGTTTCAGGACGTGGAGAATTGCACTTGTCAATCCTGATTGAAACCATGCGCCGTGAGGGATATGAACTTCAAGTATCTCGTCCAGAGGTTATCGTAAAAGAGATTGACGGCGTAAAATGTGAACCATTTGAACGTGTGCAAATCGATACTCCTGAAGAATACCAAGGATCTGTTATCCAAAGCCTTTCAGAACGTAAGGGTGAAATGTTGGATATGATTTCAACTGGTAATGGCCAAACTCGTTTGGTCTTCCTTGTTCCAGCGCGTGGTTTGATCGGATACTCAACTGAGTTCTTGTCAATGACTCGTGGTTACGGTATCATGAACCATACCTTCGACCAATACTTGCCATTGATTCCGGGTGAAATTGGTGGACGTCACCGTGGTGCCCTCGTTTCCATCGATGCTGGTAAGGCTACAACTTACTCAATCATGTCTATCGAAGAACGTGGTACAATCTTTGTAAACCCAGGTACTGAGGTTTACGAAGGAATGATCATCGGTGAAAACTCTCGTGAAAACGACTTGACAGTTAACATCACTAAGGCCAAACAAATGACCAACGTCCGTTCAGCGACTAAGGACCAAACAGCAGTTATCAAGACACCTCGTATCTTGACCCTTGAAGAGTCTCTTGAATTCTTGAATGACGATGAGTACATGGAAGTAACGCCTGAGTCTATCCGTTTGCGTAAGCAAATCCTCAACAAGGCAGAGCGCGAGAAAGCCAACAAAAAGAAAAAATCAGCTGAATAAGAGCTAGAAAGAGATAAAGATGGTCTATTTAATCATAGGGATACTCTTATTACTACTCTATGTATTTGCGACACCTCAAAGTATCAAAGGAACAGTCAACATCGTTATCTTGGTCTTTGTAGTTGTTGCACTCTTGATTTTGCTGATGTTGTCCATCTTGCAAATCTTCCAATTACCGACAGAATTCTTTGTCACAATCGCCATGCTGGCTCTAGCCTACTTTAGCTTGAGAGACATTACGCTCATGCCTGTAAAAAAGAGCAGAAGAAGATAAATAGAAAGAGAGCTACGGCTCTCTTTTTCGATGTTATAATGAGGGTTAGAGCATTTTCGCTTAGTATTATTTCCATAAAAATGGTAAAATAGTAGGAGTAGAAATGGAGTTTGAGACATGAAAGTAATCGATCAATTTAAAAATAAGAAAGTCCTTGTTTTAGGTTTGGCTAAGTCTGGTGAGTCTGCGGCCCGTTTGTTAGACAAGCTAGGTGCTATTGTGACAGTAAATGACAGCAAGCCTTTTGAGGAAAATCCTGCTGCGCAAAGTTTACTAGAAGATGGGATCAAGGTTGTCACTGGTGGGCATCCTTTGGAGCTCTTGGATGAAGATTTCGCTCTGATGGTGAAAAATCCAGGGATCCCGTATAGCAATCCCATGATTGAAAAAGCATTGGCAAAGGGGATTCCAGTCTTGACTGAGGTGGAATTGGCTTATTTAATCTCAGAAGCGCCAATTATCGGTATCACGGGTTCAAATGGGAAAACAACCACAACGACGATGATTGGGGAAGTTTTAACTGCTGCCGGCCAACATGGTCTTTTGTCAGGGAACATCGGCTATCCTGCTAGTCAGGTTGCTCAAACTGCGACAGCCAAGGACACGCTCGTCATGGAACTTTCTTCTTTCCAACTGATGGGTGTCCAAGAATTCCATCCTGAGATTGCGGTTATTACCAACCTCATGCCAACTCATATCGACTATCATGGTTCTTTTGAAGAGTATGTGGCAGCTAAGTGGAATATCCAGAACAAGATGACAGCGGATGATTTCCTTGTATTGAACTTTAACCAAGATTTGGCAAAAGAATTGGCTACCAAAACACAAGCTACCGTTGTACCATTTTCAACACAGGAAAAGGTTGATGGAGCTTATTTGGAAGATGGTCAACTCTACTTCCGTGGAGAAGTGGTGATGCTAGCTAGTGAAATCGGTGTTCCAGGTAGCCACAATGTAGAAAATGCCCTTGCGACTATTGCTGTAGCCAAGCTCCGTGGTGTAGACAATCAAACCATCAAGGAAACTCTTTCATCCTTTGGAGGTGTCAAACACCGTCTCCAATTTGTGGATGAAATTCAGGGTGTCAAATTCTATAACGATAGCAAGTCAACCAATATCTTGGCTACTCAAAAAGCCTTGTCAGGATTTGACAATAGTAAGGTTATCTTAATTGCAGGTGGTTTGGACCGCGGCAATGAGTTTGATGAATTGGTGCCAGATATTACTGGGCTCAAGAAGATGGTTATCCTCGGTCAATCTGCAGAACGTGTCAAACGGGCAGCGGATAAGGCTGGTGTGGCTTATGTAGATGCGACAGATATTGCTGATGCGACCCGCAAGGCTTATGAGCTCGCGACTCAAGGAGATGTGGTTCTTCTCAGCCCTGCCAATGCTAGCTGGGATATGTATGCTAACTTTGAAGTACGTGGTGACCTATTTATCGACACAGTAGCGGAGTTAAAGGGATAATATGAAAAAAATAGTTTTTACAGGTGGGGGGACGGTTGGACATGTCACCCTCAACCTCTTATTAATGCCCAAGTTTATCGAAGACGGTTGGGAAGTTCACTATATTGGTGACAAGCATGGAATCGAACACCAAGAAATCCTCAAGTCAGGTCTGGATGTGACCTTCCATTCCATAGCGACAGGGAAGTTGCGTCGCTATTTTTCTTGGCAAAATATGCTGGATGTCTTCAAAGTTGGTTGGGGAATTGTCCAATCTCTCTTTATCATGTTACGACTGCGTCCACAGGCTCTTTTTTCAAAGGGGGGCTTTGTCTCGGTGCCGCCTGTTATCGCAGCGCGAGTGTCAGGAGTGCCTGTCTTTATTCATGAATCTGACCTTTCTATGGGCTTGGCCAATAAAATTGCCTATAAATTCGCAACTAAGATGTACTCAACCTTTGAGCAAGCTGCTGGTCTCGCAAAAGTCGAGCATGTGGGTGCTGTGACCAAGGTTTCAGACCAAAAAACTCCTGAACCAGATGAATTGGTGGATATCCAAACCCATTTTAATCCTAAATTGCCAACGGTATTGTTTGTTGGTGGTTCTGCAGGAGCTCGTGTATTTAACCAATTGGTGACTGATCATAAGCAAGAACTGACAGAGCGCTACAATATTATCAATCTCACTGGAGATTCTAGCCTCAATGAGTTGAGTCAAAATCTCTTTCGTGTTGATTATGTGACGGATCTCTATCAACCCTTGATGGAGATGGCAGATGTGGTGGTGACGCGTGGCGGTGCCAATACGATTTTCGAGCTCTTGGCCATGGCGAAACTCCATCTCATCGTACCATTGGGTCGTGAAGCAAGTCGAGGAGACCAGATTGAAAATGCAGCTTATTTTGTTAAGAAAGGCTATGCAGAAGAACTTCAAGAAAGTGACTTGACCTTGGAAAGCTTGGAGGCGAAACTGAGTCACTTGCTTAGTCACAAGGACCAATACCAAGCTAGCATGAAAGCTTCGACTGAATTGAAATCTCTTGCAGATTTTTACGATCTACTAAGAAAAGACCTAGCATAAGGAATATCAATGTCAAAGGATAAGAAAAAAGAATCAAACCAGAAGCAAGAATTGTCTGAATGGCAGAAACGAAACCAGGAATACCTGAAGAAGAAGGCTAAGGAAGAAGCTGCCCTAGCTGAAGAGAAGGAAAAGGAAAAACAAGCTCGTAAGGAAGCCAACTCGAAACTATTGGAGGAATCCAAGAAATCATCGAGTGAGTCAGATGAGGAAGCCTCAAGTCCAAGCAAGGAACCATCCGAAAAAGAAGAAAAATCTCAAAAGGATGCCCCTAAAGTCAAAGAGGAAAAAGAGAAGAAGAAAAAAGAAAGACCAGAAAAACCAGCCAAGCCTAAAATTGCGCCTGTCCATATTTGGCGAGCTGTGAGTATCTTGGTACCCAGTGTCCTGGTCCTCCTTCTTTCAGTCTATCTATTGACTCCACTTTCGACTATCAAAAATATCGAGGTTAAGGGAAATAGTAACACGCAGGCGGATGACATCAAACAGGCTTCTGGAATTCAAGATAGCGACTATACCTTAGCCCTATTGTTGGATAAGGAAACATACGCTGAGCGAATCAAGTCCAATCATTGGATAGAATCAGCGAAGATTAACTATCAATTTCCGACTAACTTTACGATTGAGGTCAAGGAATTCGATATTGTCGGTTATTATGTGTCTGGTGAAGAACATTATCCTATTCTGTCTAGTGGCACAGTAGAGTCAACTCCTGTTGATCGCTTAAACTTGCCTGAGACTTATCTGACAGTTACCTTTAACGATGAGCAGCAGGTGAAAGAGCTGATAACAGGATTGTCTACCATCAGTGAGGATATCAAGAGTCAAATCCAGAAAATCGAATTAGCGCCGAGCAAAGCAACAGCAGATCTTTTAAAAATTACTATGCTGGATACAGATGAGGTTTTGGTTCCCCTATCAGAATTGAGCAAGAAATTGCCTTATTACAGCAAAATCAAGCCACAATTGTCTGAACCAAGTGTAGTCGATATGGAAGCTGGAGTATACAGCTATACGATAGCGGATAAATTGATAGAAGAGGCTGAGGAAAAAGCCAAGCAAGAGGCCAAGGAAGCTGAGAAGAAAAAACAGGAAGAAGAAAAGAAAAAACAAGAAGAACAGGGAAATCAAAGCCAAACGAGCCAGCAATCACAGAGTCACTAGACTAACTTTTCCTCTTGATTTTGAATGGTATAAAAGTCCAGTTTCGAGTTTTTGCTTGACAAGTCCTACTATAAATAATAGAATAGAAAAAAACCTTTAAAGCAGTCCAGAGAGGCAGCTAAGGTTAGACGGTGAAAGGGTGGAGACTACCCATTTTTCGTGGAACCTTGCTGTTGGCAGGTTCCTTTTTTCGTGGTTTGTTTTTGACCATACTCTCTTGCTAGCTAAGGTAAAAGGAGAAAGGTATGCGTGAACATCGTCCAGTTATTGCTCTTGATTTTCCTAGTTTTGAGGCGGTCAAGGAATTTTTATCTCTTTTCCCAGCAGAAGAAAGTCTTTATCTAAAAGTAGGGATGGAGCTTTATTATGCGGAAGGTCCAGAAGTTGTCCGTTATTTGAAGTCATTGGGGCATAGTGTCTTTTTGGACCTAAAGCTACATGACATTCCAAATACAGTCAAATCTGCCATGAAGATCTTATCTCAGCTTGGTGTGGATATGACCAATGTTCATGCAGCTGGTGGTGTGGAGATGATGAAGGCTGCGCGTGAAGGTCTTGGGACACAAGCCAAATTGATCGCTGTGACCCAGCTTACATCAACGTCGGAAAGCCAGATGCAGGATTTTCAAAATATCCAAACCAGCCTGCAAGAGTCTGTGATTCACTATGCCAAGAAGACAGCTGAAGCGGGCTTGGATGGTGTCGTTTGCTCAGCTCAGGAAGTGCAACTCATCAAGCTGGCCACCAATCCAGATTTTATCTGTCTGACACCAGGAATTCGTCCAGCGGGAGCTGCGGTAGGAGACCAAAAACGCGTCATGACACCAGCGGACGCCTATCAAATCGGTAGTGACTATATCGTAGTAGGACGTCCCATTACCCAAGCTGAGGATCCTGTTGCAGCTTATCATGCTATCAAGGATGAATGGAACCAAGACTGAAATGAAAGAAATAGATTATAAAAACAAAAGGAGAAGACTATGACACTTGCTAAAGATATCGCTAGCCACCTCTTGAAAATTCAAGCCGTTTACCTCAAACCAGAGGAGCCTTTCACTTGGGCATCTGGTATCAAATCGCCGATTTATACGGACAACCGTGTGACGCTTGCCTATCCAGAAACTCGTACCTTGATTGAAAATGGTTTTGTGGAAGCTATTAAAGCAGAATTTCCAGAAGTAGAAGTGATTGCAGGAACAGCGACAGCAGGGATTCCACACGGAGCTATCATCGCTGACAAGATGAACTTGCCTTTTGCCTACATCCGCAGCAAACCAAAAGACCACGGAGCTGGTAACCAAATCGAAGGCCGCGTAGCTCAGGGGCAAAAGATGGTAGTGGTTGAAGACCTCATTTCAACGGGTGGGTCTGTTCTTGAAGCCGTAGCAGCTGCTAAACGGGAAGGAGCCGATGTCCTTGGTGTCGTAGCGATTTTCAGCTATCAATTGCCGAAAGCAGATAAGAACTTTGCAGATGCTGATGTGAAATTGGTGACGCTTTCTAACTACAGTGAACTAATCCACCTAGCCCAAGAAGAAGGTTACATCACACCAGAAGGACTCGACCTCCTAAAACGCTTTAAAGAAGACCAAGAAAATTGGCAAAATGCCTAATACTCAATGAAAATCAAAGAGCAAACTAGGAAACTAGCCGCAGGCTGTACTTGAGTACGGCAAGGCGACGTTGACATGGTTTGAATTTGATTTTCGAAGAGTATAAAACATAGAAAATCAGGTAGTCACTAGGATTACCTGATTTTTTATTTTTGGAAAGTATTAGTCGACTTTTCCACCTTCAACAACTAGATCATCTGCATTAGCAGCATCACCGTAGGTTGGGTGAAGTGTTTTTTCATAAGCCTTGTGGAAGAAGTTTTCTTTACCAAGTTTTTCAATTTCTTGGTTGATGTAGTCAAGAAGTTCTTGATTCCCCTTTTGAACTGCTGGTGCGATGGTATCTGGGTCACCGAGGGAAGTAATTCCTACTTCAAATCCTTTATTTTCGAGAGCCCACGCTAGGACTTCCGTATTGTCAGTAGAGAAGGCATCACCACGTCCGTCAAGAAGGGCTTGGTAGGCGTCGCTATATTGGTCGTATTTTTGGAGTTTTACTTCTGGGTGATTTTTCTCAAAATAAGTTTCAGCAGTCGTTCCTTTCGTAACAATCAAGGTTTTGCCTTCTAATTCTTTGACGTCTTTGATGACTTTATCTTTTGGTGACACAACACCGAGGGAAACTTTCATGTAAGGAAGGGCAAAGTCAACTTGTTTCTTACGTTCGTCAGTAACTGTGAAGTTGGCAAGGGTGATATCCACCTTGTTTGAAATCAAGTATTCCGCACGGTTGGCAGCATCGACGGAAACGTATTTAACCTTTACACCAAGGTCTTGTGCCAGTTGGTTCCCGAGTTCAATATCGTAACCTTGATAGGAACCGTCGTTGTCAACATAACCAAATGGTTTTTTGTCTCCAAATACCGCGATTCGTAACTCACCGCTTTTTTTGATTTCGTCGATAGTGCGGGCTTTGGCGGTTGTTTTCCCTGATGAAGCATCAGAGCTTCCACCTGAGCTACAAGCTGTGACAAAGATAAGCGCAAAGGCTAGGGCAAAAATAGTTAGAATTGGTTTGATGATTTTCATAAAAATCTCCTTTATAGATATGAGCCGAACTGGCTAAAGTCAAAGACGTTTAAAAACTCCTGTGCTCGTTTGGTTTGAGGATTGGTGAAGAATTCCTGAGCCGTTCCTTCTTCAGCGATTTTCCCTTGGTCGAGAAAGATAATGCGGTCTGCAATAGCTTGGGCAAACTGCATTTCGTGGGTTACCAGAATCATGGTGCGCCCTTCTTGAGCCAAGTCATTGATGAGTTCCAGAACTTCACGCACCATTTCAGGATCCAGCGAAGCCGTCACTTCGTCAAAGAGGATAATTTCTGGATGCATGAGAAGGGCACGGACAATTGCCACTCGTTGTTTCTGTCCACCGGATAATTGGCGAGCAAAACTGTCTTTTTTATCGAGCAAACCCACACGTTCCAGTAGTTGTAAAGCTTCCTCCGTTACTTCTTTCTTGTCTCGTCCCTGAGCTTTGATAGGGCCTAGGATGAGGTTTTGAAGGACATCTAGGTGAGGAAAGAGTTCATAACTTTGAAAGACCATGCCAATCTTTTGGCGAACCAGGTGAAAGTTTTTCTGATTACCAACAATAGACTGGCCATCCAGAAGAATATCTCCACCTTGTATGGTTTCTAAGCCATTGAGGCAACGAAGGAGAGTGCTTTTTCCGCAACCAGATGGTCCTAGAATGACGACGACTTCCCCCTTTTTGATATCTAGAGAAAGGCCTTGGAGGATGGGATTGTCTCCAAAGGATTTTTTTAAGTCCTTGATTTCTAAAATAGTTTCAGACATTTAGTTCCTCCAATGTTTTTCTAAGTGAGTGGATAGTTTGGAAATAGGAAAACAGACTGCGAAATACAGGACCAGAATAGTTCCATAAATCCAAAAGGAAGCGGTTGGGATGGTCAAGCGATTGCTGTCGATGATTTGTTGTCCAACCTTGGTAACTTCAACAACCCCAATCAAGACAACCAAGGAAGTCGTTTTAATCATCCGAGTGACAAGGTTGATGGCTTGTGGTAGCAATCTTCTCAAGACCTGTGGAATGATAATGTGATAGTAAAGCTGCAAGTTGGTCAAGCCCAGAGCCTGTCCGCTTTCAAACTGATGTTTAGGGAGGGAAGTGATGGCTCCACGTACCAAGTCCCCCATTTCAGCTGTTCCCCAGAGGGTAAAAACAATAATAGCCGAAGTCTCGCCTGAGATGTTGATATTAAAGTTTCGAGCCAAGCCGAAATAAACGATGAAAAGTAGTACCAGCTGGGGCATGATACGGATAAATTCCAGATAAAAGCGTGTTAAAAAACGAATAACTCTAGAATGGGAGGTCATGATGATTCCCATGACTGTTCCGAAAATTATTGATAGAAGGACAGAGAGAATGGAAATTCCAATCGTGACACCCAATCCTTGTAGAATTCGCAGGAGATTATTTCCCTGAAAGAGTACTTGCATTCCCGAATCCTGCATGGCGGAGCCTCCTTTCTATCCAGCCAAAAACTAGAGAGATGGGCAGAAGCATAATCAGATAAGCAACTACCAACATGGCCAGTGCAATGTCTGTCTCATAATAGAGTCCAATCAAGTCCTTGGCGACGTACATGAGATCGGCTAAGGCTACTGCAGAGAAAACTGAGGTTTCTTTGATGAGAAAAATGACATTGGCACTAAAGGACGGTAGGGCTACCGCAGTCGCTTGCGGAAGAACCACACAGCGAAAGACCTGTACAGGCGTTAGACCAATGGCTAGACCAATCTCGTGCTGGGTTTGACTAACTGCTTCCAGTCCGCTTCTGAAAGATTCAGCCATGTAGGAGCCACCTAAAAAGATGAGCCCAACTGTTGCACAGACCTCTGAAGAAAGAACAATCCCTATTCGGGGAAGCCCGAAGTAGAGGAAGAAGAGCTGAATCAAAAGGGGCGTGTTTCGTGACAATTCGATGTAGGCTGTTGCTAGCTGTGAAAAGATAGGAACGCGATAATGCCGAATGACACTAACGATTAGACCAACAAGAAAAGAACCCAGAATTCCCCAAACTGCGATATGTAAGGTCAGAAAGAATGCCTTTTGATAGAGTGGTAAATATTGTTCAACAATGGACCAATCCAAAATAGAACCTCCCATCTAGGAATAATATAGCTATTGTAGCACTAAAGGGCATGTTTGGATAATATGAATTTTTTATCACAATGATAGAAAATATTTATCATGTCTGTGATTTGAAATCTCCAGACAAAATTTTTGAAAGGATTATGAAAAAGAGGTAATATAGTTTATGTAAGAAAAAGTAAACGCTTACTTAATAAGGAGGATACTTTATGTCATATAAAACAAGCAATGCAGAAGGACCTGTAGACTTTATTAACACTTATGATTTGGAGCCAATGGCGCAACAAGTCATTCCTAAAGCTGCCTTTGGTTATATCGCTAGTGGAGCAGAGGATACTTTCACTTTACGCGAGAACATCCGTGCCTTTAACCACAAACTTATTGTTCCTCATACGCTTTGTGATGTTGAAAATCCAAGTACAGAGATTGAATTTGCAGGTGAAAAATTATCTTCACCAATTATTATGGCGCCTGTTGCGGCTCATAAATTGGCAAATGAGCAGGGGGAAGTAGCTACTGCGCGTGGTGTGCATCAATTTGGTTCTCTTTATACAACCAGCTCTTACTCTACCGTTGACCTTCCAGAAATTACGGAAGCTCTTCAAGGGACACCTCATTGGTTCCAATTTTACTTTAGTAAGGATGACGGGATTAACCGCCATATCATGGACCGTGTGAAGGCTGAAGGCTACAAAGCGATTGTCTTGACGGCAGATGCAACTGTAGGGGGAATCGTGAGGTCGATAAGCGCAATGGTTTTGTCTTCCCAGTTGGCATGCCGATTGTTGAGGAATACCTGCCAGAAGGTGCTGGAAAATCAATGGACTTTGTTTACAAGTCAGCCAAACAACGCTTGTCACCACGCGATGTCGAATTTATCGCTGAATATTCTGGTCTTCCTGTCTATGTCAAGGGGCCACAATGCCGTGAGGACGTTGAACGTTCACTCGCTGCTGGTGCTTCTGGTATCTGGGTAACCAACCACGGTGGCCGCCAAATCGACGGTGGACCAGCATCCTTTGACTCGCTTCAAGAAGTGGCAGAAGCAGTTGATAAACGTGTGCCAATTGTCTTTGACTCTGGTGTTCGTCGTGGTCAGCACGTCTTTAAAGCTTTGGCTTCAGGAGCAGACTTGGTAGCTATTGGCCGCCCTGTGATCTATGGTTTGGCTCTCGGTGGTAGCGTTGGTGTGCGTCAAGTCTTTGAGCACTTGAATGCAGAATTGAAGACAGTCATGCAATTATCTGGAACTCAGACTATTGAGGATGTCAAACACTTCAAACTTCGTCACAACCCATACAATCCATCCTTCCCAGTTGATTCACGTGATTTGAAGTTGTATTGATAAAGTAGAAAGTCTCCATTTGATGTGGAGGTTTTTCTCGTCTTGAGGAAGGGTGACATATCATAACAAAGGAGGAAAAAACTATATAAATATATTTTTCAGTCAAATATCTTGCTAGAGCTTTCAAATTCTGTTATACTGGTCCAGTAATAAAATAATAAAGACATTTGGGGTGCTTTAGGCTGAGATGATACCCATTGAACCTGATACAGTTAAGACTGGCGAAGGGAAATGTGAAAAGGTTTTTTTCGTATGTCGAAAAGAACTGTCTAATCTTGTAAGGTAAACTCTAATTCTTAATTGTAATTGGAGTTTTTTTGTTTATACAAACTGGATAGGCTTGTTTAGGTAGCTCTCTGCAAATGCCCTCGATGTTCTTAAAAAGTATCAAGTGGAATTATGATTTTGCTTGGTGTCTCTTGGTGTTTTATTGATTACTAAGGAGTAAAGAAAGGAAAAATAAATATGGAAACACAAGACTATGCATTTCAGCCAGGTTTGACCGTTGGAGAATTATTAAAAAGCAGTCAGAAGGATTGGCAGGCTGCAATCAATCATCGTTTTGTTAAGGAACTTTTTGCGGGGACAATTGAGAATAAGGTCTTAAAAGACTACCTGATTCAAGATTATCATTTCTTTGATGCTTTCCTATCCATGCTGGGAGCTTGTGTAGCCCACGCAGACCAGCTTGAATCCAAACTTCGTTTTGCCAAGCAACTAGGCTTTCTTGAAGCAGATGAAGATGGTTATTTCCAAAAGGCCTTCAAAGAGTTAAATGTAGCAGAGCATGATTATCTAGAAGTGACCTTGCACCCTGTAACAAAAGCGTTTCAGGAGCTAATGTATTCTGCTGTGGCTTCATCAGACTATGCTCATCTTTTGGTTATGCTGGTCATTGCAGAAGGCCTCTATTTAGACTGGGGTTCTAAAGATTTGGCTCTACCTGAAGCCTATATTCATTTAGAATGGATCAATCTCCACAGAGGTCCTTTCTTTACAGAGTGGGTTCAATTTCTGGTTGACGAACTCAATCGTGTCGGGAAAGGTCGAGAAGATTTGACAGAACTTCAGCAACGCTGGAATCAAGCAGTTGCTTTAGAATTAGCCTTTTTTGATATCGGTTATGAATTATAGAACAGATTCAATACTTTTATGTAGATTAAAAGAATGAACAAACAAACTATATAAATATATTTTCCGGTCAAATATCTTGCTAGGGCTTTCAATTTCTGTTATACTGGTTCAGTAATAAAATAATAAAGACATTTGGGGTGCTTTAGGCTGAGATGATACCCATTGAACCTGATACAGTTAATACTGGCGAAGGGAAATGTGAAAAGGTTTTTTTCGTATGTCGAAAAGGACTGTCTAATCTTGTAAGCTAAACTCTAATTCTCGTTTGTAATTGGAGTTTTTTTGTTTATCAAAAGAGGATAGGCTTGACGGCAAGCCTTTTGGTAGCTCACCTTGAATGCCCCACTTTTCTTTAAAAAAAGGAGTTTTTTATGTTGAAAAAATGGCAATTAAAAGATGTTATCTTACTTGCTTTCTTGTCTATCTTTTTTGGTGGCGTTTTTGTGGGGTCAGGCTATCTGTTTGATATCCTCACCCTGATCTTGGCCCCTCTTGGTTTGCAGGCCTTTGCCAATGAAATCCTCTTTGGTCTCTGGTGTATGGCTGCGCCCATTGCTGCCATCTTTGTTCCAAGAGTGGGAAGCGCAACGATTGGAGAAGTGCTTGCTGCGCTTGCTGAAGTCCTTTATGGTAGTCAATTCGGTCTAGGTGCCCTTTTGTCTGGCTTGGTTCAAGGTTTGGGAAGTGAACTTGGTTTTATCGTAACCAAGAATCGCTATGAAAGTTGGCTCTCTCTAACTGCTAATAGTATTGGGATTACGCTTGTTAGTTTTGTCTATGAATACATTAAGTTAGGTTACTACGCCTTCTCCCTTCCTTTTGTCCTTTCCTTGCTTGTGGTGCGCTTTATTTCTGTCTTTTTCTTCTGTACCATCTTGGTTCGTGCCATTGTCAAACTTTATCATCAGTTTGCAGCTGGGGGAAAGGCATAGATGGGGCTGGAATTACGGGAGATTCAGTCCCCAATCTTTTCGGAACCGATTGATTTTACTTTTCATGCGCAAGCCTTCACTTTGTTAGTTGGGAGCAGTGGTTCAGGAAAATCGAGTCTCTTTCAAATGATTGCCCAAGTCAGTTCTCTTCCCTATAGTGGTCAAGTCCTGATAGATGGGAGCGAGGTCAGTCAGCTTTCTATCGTCGACCGTGTCCAGACAGTTGGCATTCTCTTTCAAAATCCCAATCATCAATTTACCATGGAGAACTTGTTTGAGGAGCTGATTTTTACCCTGGAGAATATCGGCCATCCTGTTCAAGAGATTGATTCTAAAATAGCAGAGGTGGTTGGGCAATGTCGTTGCGAGACAATCTTGCAGCGTCCCATTCATCACCTATCAGGTGGGGAAAAGCAAAAGGCTGCGCTAGCTGTCCTCTTTGCTATGAATCCTAGGGTCTATCTCTTGGATGAGCCCTTTGCTTCTATTGACCGCAAGAGCAGAATCGAGATATTGGAGATTCTAAAAGAGTTGGCTCTTGATGGGAAGACAGTCATCCTGTGTGACCATGATTTATCAGACTATGAAGCCTATATCGACCATATGGTGGAGCTAAGAGACGGCCAGTTAAGGGAGGTGTTTCAAATCCCTACCTCTGAGATGACACAGGTTTCTTCAAAGAATGTTGCTTCTAGCCCGGAATTGTTCCATATGGATAGAACGACTTGTGAGCTGGATAAGCGTCCCCTCTTTTCAATTGCGGATTTTACATTTTACCAAGGGATTTCCTGTATCTTGGGTGACAATGGTGTCGGGAAATCAACCCTCTTTCGATCTATTCTTCAATTTCAAAAGTATGAGGGGCGCATTACTTGGAAGGGGAAAATCCTGAAAAAGAAAAAGAGCCTGTATCGTGACTTAACGGGTGTTGTTCAGGAAGCTGAGAAGCAGTTTATCCGAGTCAGTCTGCGAGAGGAACTGCAATTAGATAGCTCAGACACTGAAAGAAATCAGCGGATTCTCCAAGCTCTAGGATATTTTAATCTGGAGCAGGCTCTTGATAAGAGTCCCTATCAATTAAGTGGTGGCCAGCAAAAGATTCTTCAGCTCTTGACCATCTTGACTAGTAAGGCCTCTGTGATCTTGCTAGATGAACCTTTTGCCGGTTTGGATGATAGAGCTTGCCATTATTTTTGTCAGTGGATTGTGGAGGAGAGCAATCAAGGAAGAAGTTTTCTGATCATTAGCCATCGTTTAGATCCCTTGATCTCTGTGGTTGATTATTGGATCGAGATGACTAGTGAGGGGCTCCGTCATATTAAAGACGTGACCATCAGCAAACCTCTCCCCTCTCTGAACAATGATACTCTAGGGGAGGTGAGGTAGTATGATCAAAGTAGCAACCAAGACACCAGTTATCAGCCTCTTCTTTCTAATTTTATCCTTGGAAACATCTTTCATTCCTTCGATTGCTCTGAATCTTTCGGTAGTCGCATTTTGCATCCTCTTTATGCTCTATTATCGTCGATTTAAGATGTTAGCTTGGATGTTCGTGCTCGCCATCTTACCATCTTTGGCCAACTACTGGGCAGTTCAGTTACATGGGGATACTTCGCAGGCAGTCATGCTTGGAACGAGGGCCTTTGTGACGGTTTGTATCGGTCTTGTCTTTGTTTCCAGTATTTCCTTAAAAGAGCTTCTCTTGTACTTGGCTCAAAAGGGGTTATCACGGTCTTGGGCCTATGCCTTGATTGTGGTATTCAATGCCTTTCCCCTCATTCAGCAAGAAATCAAATCCCTCAAGGAAGCTTGCTTATTGCGTGGTCAAGAACTGCATGTTTGGTCTCCCCTGATTTACAGTAAGGTTCTGATGACGGTTTTTAGATGGCGTCATCTTTACCTGAGAGCTCTTTCTGCGCACGGATATGACGAGCATGCACAGTTGGAGAATAGTTATCGGACTTTTTACATTTCTCAGAGGACAAAATTGATCTACCTACTTTTCTTTTTATTGCTTCAAACCAGTTTATTTCTATAAAGGAGTTATTATGGAATTTACAGATATTGCGATGGAATTATCCAAGGAAGCTTGGCAGGCTTCCTTTCAGCATCCCTTTGTTTTACAGTTACAAGAGGGAACGTTAGAACCTTCTATTTTCCGCTATTACCTGATTCAGGATGCCTACTATCTGAAGTCTTTTTCAGAAGCCTATCATCTCTTGGCTGATAAGACTTCCAACGAGGAGATGAAAAGACTCTTGAAACAAAATGCCCAGAGTCTAGTGGAGGGTGAATTATTTATCCGTCAACAATTTTTCAAGGAATTAGGAATCAGTGACCAGGAAATGGAGCGACATCCAATCGCTCCAACCTGTTATCATTACATTTCTCATATTTATCGTCAATTTGCAGAGTCAAACTTGGGCATTGCTTTTGCGAGTTTGCTCCCATGTCCTTGGTTATACCATGATTTGGGCAAGGCACTTAATCGCAAACCATCCCCGAATCCTCTTTATCAACAGTGGATTGAAACCTATATCACCGATGAGTTAGAACAGCAGATTAAAGAGGAAGAAGCCCTGGTCAATCAGCTCTATCGAGAAAGCAACGAGACGGACAAACAAAAAATGCTAGAGGCCTTCCATCGAAGTGTCCATATGGAAGCCAAGTTTTGGGAGATGGCTTACCAACATCAAACCTGGACAAGTGATTTGCAGTCCTTAGAAACCGAGAAGAAATAGAAAATGAGAAACCACCAACTACAAGTTCACAAATTAACCATTTTATCCATGATGATTGCCCTTGACGTAGTTCTTACACCCATCTTTCGAATTGAAGGAATGGCACCAATGTCCAGTGTAGTCAACATTCTTGCGGGAATCTTGATGGGGCCTGTTTATGCCTTGGTCATGGCAACAGTTACAGCCTTTATCCGTATGTCTACTCAAGGCATTCCGCCCTTGGCCCTCACTGGAGCTACCTTTGGAGCCCTCCTTGCAGGTCTCTTTTATAAGTACGGTCGAAAATTTCACTTCTCTGCCCTAGGAGAAATCTTGGGAACAGGGATTATCGGTTCTATTGTTTCCTATCCTGTCATGGTTCTCTTTACGGGATCTGCTGCCAAGCTCAGCTGGTTTATCTACACTCCTCGATTTTTCGGAGCAACCTTGATCGGTACAGCCATAGCTTTTCTTGCCTTTCGATTTTTAATCAAGCAGGAATTCTTTAAAAAAGTACAAGGATATTTCTTTGGTGAAAGGATAGACTGATGCAGGAATTTACAAATCCCTTTCCTCTAACCTCCAGCTCCTTAATTCACTGCATCACCAATGAGATTTCCTGTGAGATGCTGGCCAATGGGATTTTGGCTCTGGGATCTAAACCGGTCATGGCAGATGATTCCCGTGAGGTCCTTGATTTTACCAAACAAAGCCAAGCTCTCTTCATCAATTTGGGGCATTTGTCAGCTGAGAAGGAGAAAGCAATCCGCATGGCAGCTACTTATGCAGCTCAAGCTTGTCTCCCAATGGTAGTAGATGCAGTTGGCGTTGCGGCTTCCCCCATTCGTAAGGATCTAGTCACAGATCTTTTAGAATACAAGCCCACGGTCCTTAAAGGAAATATGTCTGAAATCCGAAGTCTTGTTGGCTTAAAACACCATGGAGTTGGAGTTGATGCGAGTGCTAAAGATCAAGAAACGGAGGATTTGCTTCAAGTTTTGAAAGACTGGTGTCAGACCTATTCTGGTATGTCATTCTTAGTCACTGGCCCCAAGGACCTCATCGTTTCAGAAAATCAGGTTGCAATATTGGGAAATGGCTGTGACGAATTAGACTGGATAACAGGGACAGGAGACTTGGTTGGAGCCTTGACAGCCGTTTTTCTTAGCCAAGGCAAGACTGCCTTTGAAGCTTCTTGTCTAGCGGTCTCTTATCTCAATATCGCTGCTGAGAGAATAGTTGTCCAAGGAATGGGATTAGAAGATTTTCGTTACCAAGTTCTCAATCAACTCTCTCTCCTAAAAAGAGATGAAAACTGGCTAGAAGCCATCAAAGGAGATTTTTATGAATAGAGAAGTACTTAAACTGTATCTAGTAACCAATCGCTACCAAGATTCCTTGGAAAACTTTCTTGAAAAAGTCGAGACGGCCTGCCGTTCAGGTGTTACTATTATCCAACTACGAGAAAAAAATCTCACTACCAATCAATACTATCAATTGGCAAAACAAGTCAAGGAAATAACAGATGCCTACCAGATACCCTTGATTATCGATGATCGGTTGGATGTCTGTCTTGCAGTCGATGCTGCAGGTCTGCATATCGGAGACGATGAACTACCAGTTTCGGTTGCCCGCAAAGTCCTAGGTCCTGAAAAAATCCTCGGTGTCACTGCTAAAACGGTAAAAAGAGCCCTCGAGGCAGAAGAAGCGGGTGCAGATTACTTGGGAACAGGAGCCATTTTCCCAACCACGACCAAGGAAAATGCTCCCATCACTCTGATTTCAACCTTGAAAACAATTTGCCAAACGGTCGCCATTCCAGTAGTTGCTATCGGAGGCCTGACATCAGAGAATATTGACCAACTTATCGGCACGGGTATAGCTGGAGTAGCTGTCGTACGTGATTTGATGCAGGCAGAAGATATTGAGACAAAAACGCAAGCCTTTTTAACAAAGCTGGATGACATGATTTCCTAATCAAAAACTCTCTAATTCCCTTAAAGTGGGAACTAGAGAGTTTTTTCTTAATCTTTAAAGCTTGTATGGTTGACTGGGCCAGAACCATGTCCGAGTTGAGGAGCGTCTTGGATGGCTTTTGTGATAAAGGCCTTGGCCTTATCAACTGCCTGGTAAAGGCTTCTGCCCTTGGCTAGTTCAGCCGTAATCACAGCAGCAAAGGTACAGCCAGTACCATGGGTGTGACAGGTTTGAATTCTTGGGCTTTCCCAGACAAATTGCTCCTCCTTGGTAAAAAGGAAATCCTTGGCACCACCTTCAAGATGGCCACCTTTGATAACAACGGACTGAGGACCAAATTCTTTTATAATCAGGCGACCAGCACGCTGCATGTCTTCTGGATCATGGATTGAAAAACCAACAATCTCTTCTGCCTCAGGAAGATTGGGCGTGATAATGGTCGCAAGGGGAAGCAGATTTGTTTTTAGGTAGTCTCTGGCACTGGAATCAATCAGGGTATCCCCACTCGTAGCGACCATAACAGGGTCAAGAACATAGGGACAGTCCAGCTTTTTAAGATAGGGTTGGATGATCTCCATGATCTCAGTAGTTGCCAACATCCCTGTTTTTACAGCCTGAGGCTTGATATCCGAAAAGACACTATCCAATTGAGCTTCCAGCATTTGGTTTGAGACGTGCTCGATTAATTGAACGCCTCTGGTATTTTGAGCGACAAGACTGGTCACAACGGCCATTCCATAGACATCTCTAGCTTGGAATGACTTTAAATCAGCCATAATGCCAGCACCGCCACTAGGGTCAGTCCCTGCAATAGTTAGAGCAACGGGTAAATAAGTCATCTAAAACCTCCCAACCAACTGAAGTTTGCATTCTTAAGAACAAGCTAGTCTGTTTGAGGAAAGCAATAGAAGACAAGTAGTCCTCATTATCATTTCCACTTCCATCAGCTAGCATTACCTAGATTGAGTCAAAGGGATCTAACAGTCGTTAATCTCAGCTTTACGCACCCCTAGTGGTTGTTTTCTTTTTTCTTCAGTATAGCATATTTTTATAGTTTATATAGTAAAATTTGACTGCAAATCTCTCGTTACATGATTAGAATTCTATTTTTCGAAAAAATAATAAAAATTATAGTTGACAAATGTAGATTTTGAGAGTATACTAATAACTGTAATCGACAAATGTAGATTTTGGAGGTGTGATGATGCAGATTTCAGATGCAGAATGGCAGGTCATGAAGATTATTTGGATGCAAGGAGAGCAGACCAGTACGGATTTGATCAGGGTTCTGGCGGAGCGGTTCGACTGGTCCAAGTCGACCATTCAAACTCTTTTGGCTCGTTTGGTTGAGAAAGAGTGTCTGACAAGGAAAAAAGAAGGCAAGTTCTTTGTCTATTCAGCCCTTTTAACTTTGGACCAAAGTCGGGATTTACTTGTCCAAGATATCAAGGACAAGGTTTGTTCTCGTAGGATTAAGAACTTGTTGGCTGATTTGATTGCTGAATGTGATTTTACTCAGGCTGACTTGGAAGACTTAGAAGCTGTGATTTCTGAGAAAAAAACCAGCGCAGTTGCGGAAGTCAAATGTAATTGTATGTAAAGGAGACATCATGTTAAATAGTATTGTAACCATTATTTGTATTGCCCTTATCGCGTTTATCTTGTTTTGGTTTTTCAAAAAGCCTGAAAAATCTGGACAAAAGGCCCAGCAAAAAAAGGGTTACCAAGAGATTCGAGTGGAAGTCAAAGGGGGCTATACGCCTGAGTTGATTATTCTTAAGAAATCAGTGCCAGCCCGTATCGTCTTTGACCGTAAGGACCCTTCACCTTGTTTGGATCAGATTGTTTTCCCAGATTTTGGAGTGCATGCGGACTTGCCTATGGGTGAAGAGTATGTAGTGGAAATCACACCTGAACAGGCTGGAGAGTATGGTTTCTCTTGTGGCATGAATATGATGCACGGCAAGATGATTGTAGAATAGGAGAATGATATGACTGAAATCGTAAAAGCAAGTCTTGAAAATGGTGTTCAAAAAATCCGTATCACGGCAGACAAAGGCTACCATCCAGCCCACATCCAGCTTCAAAAAGGAATTCCCGCTGAAATTACTTTTCATCGTACAACTCCTTCAAACTGTTACAAGGAAATTCTGTTTGAAGAAGAAGACATCTTGGAACCAATCGGCGTAGATGAAGAGAAGACAATTCGTTTTACACCTCAAGAGTTGGGTGAGCATGAATTCTCATGTGGTATGGAGATGCAAAAGGGAAGCTACACCGTAGTTGAGAAGACTCGAAAATCTCTATCCCTCCTACAGCGTTTTTGGATTACCAGTATCTTTACCCTGCCTCTTGTGATTATCATGATTGGGATGTCGACAGGAGGAATTAGTCACCAAGTCATGCGTTGGGGCACCTTTTTAGCTACAACACCTATCATGCTAGTAGCAGGTGGTCCATATATCCAAAGTGCTTGGGCTAGTTTTAAAAAGCACAATGCCAACATGGATACCTTGGTTGCTCTGGGAACTCTAGTGGCCTATTTCTATAGCTTAGTTGCCCTCTTCGCTGGTCTCCCCGTTTACTTTGAAAGTGCTGCATTTATCTTCTTCTTCGTTCTTTTGGGAGCCGTTTTTGAAGAAAAAATGAGGAAAAATACTTCCCAAGCTGTGGAGAAATTACTTGACTTGCAGGCTAAAACTGCAGAAGTCTTGCGTGATGATAGCTATGTTCAAATCCCCTTGGAGCAAGTCAAGGTAGGTGACCTGATTCGAGTGCGTCCCGGTGAAAAGATTGCGGTTGATGGGGTTGTAGTCGAAGGTGTTTCCAGTATTGATGAGTCTATGGTGACAGGTGAGAGCCTGCCGGTAGACAAAACAGTTGGAGATACCGTCATTGGCTCAACCATCAATAATAGCGGAACGCTTGTTTTTAAAGCAGAAAAAGTTGGTTCAGAGACTGTTTTGGCACAGATTGTGGACTTTGTGAAGAAAGCCCAGACCAGCCGAGCACCGATTCAGGATTTGACGGATAAGATTTCAGGGATTTTTGTACCAGCGGTTGTCATTTTAGGGATTGTGACCTTTTGGGTTTGGTTCGTCTTGCTCAGGGATAGTGTAGTCGTGCTTGGAGCGAGTTTTGTCTCTTCTCTTCTCTATGGAGTGGCTGTTTTGATTATCGCCTGCCCTTGTGCCTTGGGTCTTGCAACACCGACAGCTCTTATGGTGGGGACAGGTCGCAGTGCCAAGATGGGGGTTCTCCTCAAAAATGGAACGGTTCTACAGGAAATCCAGAAAGTTCAAACTATTGTCTTTGATAAGACCGGGACTTTGACGGAAGGGAAACCTGTGGTAACAGATATCATCGGCGACGAAGTAGAAGTGCTTGGATTGGCAGCCTCCTTGGAAGAAGCTTCCCAACACCCACTGGCTGAGGCCATTGTCAAGCGAGCGAGTGAAGCTGGACTTGAGATTCAAACTGTGGAAAATTTCCAAGCCTTGCACGGAAAAGGTGTCTCAGGGCAAATCAATGGAAAACAAGTTCTGCTTGGAAATGCTAAAATGCTGTATGGCATGAACATTTCTAGCACTTATCAAGAAAAACTAGAAGAACTAGAAAAAGAAGCTAAGACAGTTGTCTACTTGGCTGTTGACAATGAAATCAAAGGCTTGCTTGCCCTGCAAGATATCCCCAAGGAAAATGCCAAGCTAGCCATCAGTCAGCTGAAAAAACGTGGACTTAAAACAGTCATGCTGACAGGGGATAATGCTGGCGTGGCGCGTGCTATTGCCGATCAGATTGGAATCGAAGAGGTCATTGCAGGTGTCTTGCCAGAAGAAAAAGCCCATGAAATCCATAAACTACAATCAGCTGGAAAAGTAGCCTTTGTTGGTGATGGTATCAATGACGCTCCTGCCCTCAGCGTAGCAGATGTGGGGATTGCTATGGGAGCTGGAACAGATATTGCCATCGAGTCAGCAGATTTGGTGTTGACAACTAATAACCTCCTAGGAGTGGTTCGTGCCTTTGACATGAGCAAGAAAACCTTCAATCGAATTCTTCTCAATCTTTTCTGGGCCTTTATCTACAATGTCGCCGGAATTCCGATTGCAGCAGGAGTCTTTTCAGGAATTGGTCTCGTTCTCAATCCAGAACTGGCTGGTCTAGCCATGGCCTTTAGTTCTGTATCTGTATTAACCAGTTCACTCATGCTAAACTTTAGTAAAATAGACTAAAAGCGAGCTTGCTCGCTTTTTATTATAAAACAGTTACATAAAACGTTTTCAAACTGTACTGTAATAGAGAATAAAAACTTCTGAGCACATTCTTAGGAGACCCAAAACAAATGTGGTAAAGTAGTAGAGTAAAAATTTGCTGAAACGTTTCCAATTAGTATATGAAAACGGATTTATCAAGTTTTAAAAATATTTGAAGGAGAGTTATCATTATGACTCAAGGGAAAATTACTGCATCTGCAGCAATGCTCAACGTATTGAAAACATGGGGCGTAGACACAATCTACGGTATCCCATCAGGAACACTCAGCTCATTGATGGACGCTTTGGCTGAAGACAAAGATATCCGCTTCTTGCAAGTTCGCCACGAAGAAACAGGTGCTCTTGCAGCGGTTATGCAAGCTAAATTTGGCGGCTCAATCGGGGTTGCAGTTGGTTCAGGTGGTCCAGGTGCGACTCACTTGATTAACGGTGTTTACGATGCAGCTATGGATAACACTCCATTCCTTGCTATCCTTGGATCACGTCCGGTTAACGAATTGAACATGGATGCCTTCCAAGAATTGAACCAAAACCCAATGTACAACGGTATCGCTGTTTACAACAAACGTGTAGCTTACGCAGAGCAATTACCAAAAGTTATTGACGAAGCTTGCCGTGCTGCCGTTTCTAAAAAAGGTCCAGCCGTTGTTGAAATTCCAGTAAACTTTGGTTTCCAAGAAATTGACGAAAACTCATACTACGGATCAGGTTCATATGAGCGCTCATTCATCGCTCCAGCTTTGAACGAAGTTGAAATCGACAAAGCTGTTGAAATCTTGAACAATGCTGAACGTCCAGTGATCTACGCTGGTTACGGTGGTGTTAAAGCTGGTGAAGTAATCACTGAATTGTCACGTAAAATCAAAGCACCAATCATCACGACTGGTAAAAACTTTGAAGCTTTCGAATGGAACTATGAAGGTTTGACAGGTTCTGCTTACCGTGTTGGTTGGAAACCAGCCAACGAAGTAGTCTTTGAAGCAGACACTGTTCTCTTCCTAGGTTCAAACTTCCCATTTGCTGAAGTTTACGAAGCATTCAAAAACACTGAAAAATTCATCCAAGTGGATATCGATCCTTACAAACTTGGTAAACGCCATGCCCTTGACGCTTCAATCCTTGGTGATGCAGGTCAAGCAGCGAAAGCTATCCTTGATAAGGTAAACCCAGTTGAGTCTACTCCATGGTGGCGTGCAAACGTGAAGAACAACCAAAACTGGCGTGATTACATGAACAAACTCGAAGGTAAAACTGAGGGTGAATTGCAATTGTATCAAGTTTACAATGCAATCAACAAACATGCTGATCAAGACGCTATCTATTCAATCGACGTAGGTGACACTACTCAAACATCTACTCGTCACCTTCACATGACACCTAAGAACATGTGGCGTACATCTCCACTCTTTGCGACAATGGGTATTGCCCTTCCTGGTGGTATCGCTGCTAAGAAAGACAATCCAAATCGCCAAGTATGGAACATCATGGGTGACGGTGCATTCAACATGTGCTACCCAGACGTTATCACAAACGTTCAATACGACCTTCCAGTTATCAACGTTGTCTTCTCAAATGGTAAATATGCCTTCATCAAGGACAAATACGAAGACACAAACAAACACTTGTTTGGTTGTGACTTCCCTAATGCTGACTATGCGAAAATCGCTGAAGCGCAAGGTGCTGTAGGATTTACAGTTGACCGTATCGAAGATATCGATGCAGTTGTTGCAGAAGCTGTTAAATTGAACAAAGAAGGTAAAACTGTTGTGATCGATGCTCGCATCTCTCAACATCGTCCACTTCCAGTAGAAGTACTTGAATTGGATCCAAAACAACACTCAGAAGAAGCAATCAAAGCCTTCAAGGAAAAATACGAAGCAGAAGAGCTCGTACCATTCCGTCTCTTCTTGGAAGAAGAAGGATTGCAATCACGCGCAATCAAATAATTCCTCTCGTCGAAAATCAAATGTAAACTTTGTAGATTTTATTCTTTGATTTTCTAGAGTCGAACTTGAAAAGATCGGAGCAATCCGGTCTTTTTGTGGAGGATAACAAATGAATTTAAATCAATTAGATATTATCGTTTCAGATATTCCCCAAGTCTGTGCTGACTTGGAGCGTATTTTGGATAAAAAGTCCGATTATGTTGATGACAGTTTTGCTCAGTTTACGATTGGCAGTCATTGTCTTATGTTGTCCCAAAATCATTTGATTCCTTTGAACAATTTTCAGTCAGGAATCATTCTTCACATCGAGGTTGAGGATTTAGAGCAGAATTACCAACGATTGAAAGAAATTGGTGTCGAGATTTTAAACGGTCCGGCTGTAACTGATTGGGGAACGGAATCGCTACTAGTTAAAGGCCCTGCTGGTTTAGTGATTGATTTTTATCGTATGAAATAGGGCGCGTAGTCATTTGACGTTAACCTTCACTATTTTTACAACAGAAACTGAGAACATGAACTATTGAAAAGATCGGAGCAATCCGGTCTTTTTCTGTTTCCTCTTTCTTATCACAAGATTGTGATAGTTTACATCTTCATAACAAAAGCTTCAAAGTCTTGATTGTTTTGAAAAAAGATTATAAAATATGATTCATAAAAAATGAAAGAGGCTTTGGAAATGTCTGAAAAACAAATGAAAATTTTGGGTTGGGTAGCGACCTTCATGTCCGTTATGATGTATGTCTCTTACTTCCCACAAATCATGAACAACCTGGCTGGTCAAAAAGGAAACTTCATCCAACCCTTGGTCGCAGCCATCAACTGTAGTCTTTGGGTTTACTACGGTCTTTTCAAAAAGGAAAGAGATATTCCACTTGCAGCTGCTAATGCACCGGGTATCGTCTTTGGTCTAGTAACGGCTATTACGGCGTTGATTTAAAAAGAAGACTGGTTTCAGTCTTTTTTTGTACATAAAAATAGATTCTCAAGTACAAGTAAAGGAAGTCTAATGAGAGCTGAGGAGAATAGCCGTTGATAACGAGTTTTCTGAGTGCTGCTTTAGAGGTTCCTCCATCAAGTAAAAGATTATTTCGTTACTATTTTTATAAAATCTTCTCCCTACTTTATAATGTGTGAAAAAGAGTTCAATTAGACCTGGCTTTTTGCTATAATGAGGTGAGAAAAACAGATAGGAGAATAAGATGTCAGAACCATTATTTTTACAATCAGTTATGCAAGAAAAAATCTGGGGTGGAACCAAGCTACGTGATGAGTTTGGCTATGACATTCCAAGTGAAAAAATCGGAGAATACTGGGCTATTTCAGCCCACCCAAATGGAGTTTCTAAGGTAGCCAATGGGCGCTTTGAGGGAACAGACCTAGCTACTTTATATGCGGAACACCGTGAATTGTTTGGCAATCGTCCAGAGCCCGTATTTCCACTGTTGACCAAAATTCTGGATGCCAACGACTGGCTCAGCGTCCAAGTTCATCCAGACGATGCTTACGGGCTCGAGCATGAAGGCGAACTTGGAAAAACAGAATGCTGGTATATCATCGCAGCAGACGAAGGTTCAGAGATTATCTATGGCCATAATGCCAAATCAAAAGAAGAACTCCGCCAGCAAATCGAGGACAAGAACTGGGATGACTTGTTGACAAAAGTGCCAGTTAAGGCTGGAGATTTCTTCTATGTACCAAGTGGAACTATGCACGCTATCGGCGCAGGTATCTTGATTCTTGAAACCCAGCAGTCTAGCGACACCACCTACCGTGTCTATGACTTTGATCGCAAGGACGACAAGGGCAACTTGCGTGAACTTCACCTTGAAAAATCCATCGATGTTTTAAATATTGGAGAACCTGCTAATAGCCGTCCTGTAACTATCAAAGCTGATAATTTACGCTCAACTCTTCTTGTGTCTAATGACTTCTTCGCAGTTTACAAGTGGGAAATTACTGGAAAAGTTGATTTTGAAAAGACAGCTGACTACAGCTTGTTCAGCGTCTTAGCTGGTCAAGGTCAACTGACTGTTGACGGAAAAAACTATCCAATCCAAAAAGGCAGCCACTTTATCCTACCAAGTGATGTTGAAGCTTGGACCTTGGAAGGGCAAGGTTTGGAATTGATTGTTAGTCATCCATAAAAAAGAAAGGGCCTGAGTTCACTACTCAAGTCCTTTTTGATTACATAAATTGGGCGATAAAAACCACTATGATGATAATAGGAATGATGAAACGAAGAAGGAAGAGCCAGACCTGGAAAAGTCCTTGTTTCCAGGCTCTTTCATCAAGATGGAGTTCCTCCTTAGCAAGAGCCTTTTTAAAGATGTAGCCTGTAAAGAGAGAAAGGCAGAGAGCTCCAAATGGCATGAGGAGATTGGAAACCAAGAAATCCATGGCGTCAAAGAAGGTCTTTCCAAAAATGTGAACATCTGCCATAACACCGTAAGAAAGGGCTGAAGGAATTCCAAAGACAAAGGTCAAGATTCCTAAAATAGCACTCCATTTAGCACGCTTGCGATTGTCCTGGTTGGTGATATTGCCCACATTGATTTCCAGCATAACGACAGAAGAAGTAACCGTCGCAAAGAGGAAGAGCAAGAGGAAAAGAATGTAGAAAATAGTTCCAAAAGGCATCTTGTCAAAGAGTTGAGGCAAGACGATAAAGAGCAGGCTTGGTCCCCCTTCAGACTGGATATTGAAGGCTGACATGGCTGGGAAAATGGCTAGACCTGCCATGATGGATACCGAGATGTTCATGGCTACGATGGAAATCCCTGACTGGACCAGATTGGTTTTCTTGTCCAAGTAGGATGCATAGGTCAGCATGGCTGTCACCCCTAGTGAGAGGGCAAAGAAAGATTGTCCCAGAGCATAGAGGAGACCAGCGCTAGTTAGTTTTGAAAAGTCTGGTTTGAGGAAGTAGAGAACCCCTTCCATGGCATTTGGCAAGCTGAGAGAGCGCCCGATGATGACGACAAAGATGATAAAGAGCAGTGGCATCATGACTTTCGAAGCTCTTTCAATCCCTTTTTGAACCCCACGTGATACAATAAAGATATTCAATAAGATAAAGGCTGCTTGAGCTCCTAGGGCAATGGCTGGATTTGAAATGATTGAAGTAAATAACTGAGCATAATCACCCGTACCGCCAAGCTGGAATAATTTCCCAAACTCAATACCTAGATAGACTAAAATCCATCCTCCGATAACACTGTAAAAGGAGAGTAGGATAAAGAGGGCAAAGGCACCAATCCAACCGATAAAGTTGTACTTGTTATTGTTGCCAAGTTTTCCAAAGGTTTTGATAGCGGAAACGCCAGCACTACGGCCAAGGGCAAATTCAGCCAGCAGGAGCGGGAAACCGATTAAAATGGTGGAAATGAGAAAGACTAGTAAAAAGCCCCCACCGCCATTAGCAGCAGTCATGTAGGGAAATTTCCAAACTGCTCCAAGTCCGATAGCTGAACCAGCAGATGCTAGAATAAAGCCTAGTTTCGAGCCCCATTGCGATTTTTCTGACATAGTTGAAACTCCAATCTCCTTTTTTAAAATAAGAAAAGGCTACTTGAGTTGTCAAATAGCCCTCTCTCAATGGCTCTCTATGAGCCTTCTGTTTGATTGATAGACTTGACTATCCTATCATGTTTTCTAAGGTCTGTCAAGAAAACCATTTTCAAGTTTTCACACCTTTCTCAAAAAGTTAAAAATTTTTCTCAAAAACGCTTGACTCTGACCTAAGGGGAGGGGTTATACTATTTCTTGTAAGGAGGAAATCATGTACCATATAAAAGAAGCTGCGCAGCTTTCAGGTGTCTCTGTCAAGACCCTGCACCACTACGATAAGATAGGGCTCTTGGTTCCCTTAAAGTCGGAAAACGGCTATCGAACCTACAGTCAGGAGGATTTGGAACGCCTTCAGGTTATTCTGTATTACAAATATCTAGGTTTTTCTTTAGAAAAAATAGCAGAGCTGTTAAAGGAAGAAAGGACAGATTTATTACCCCATTTGACCAGGCAGTTGGACTATCTAACTCGAGAAAGGCAACATCTGGATACCTTGATTTCCACCTTGCAAAAAACCATTCAAGAACAAAAAGGAGAAAGAAAAATGACGATTGAGGAAAAATTCACTGGATTTAGCTATCAAGACAATCAAAAATACCACCAAGAAGCGGTAGAGAAATATGGGCAAGAAGTCATGGATCAGGCCCTCGAACGCCAAAAAGGCCGCGAAGATGAGGCTACGGCCGCCTTTAACCAAGTTTTTCAAGCTTTAGCTCAAAACCTTAAAAATGGACTATCTGCAACAGCAGCTGAAAACCAAGAGCAAGCAGCTAAGCTCTTGCAAGCCATTCGCACTTATGGATTTGACTGCTCTATTGAGGTATTCGGTCATATCGGTAAAGGTTACGTCTACAACCCAGAGTTTAAGGAAAACATTGACAAGTTTGGTTCTGGAACAGCCCAGTACACATCAGATGTCATTGCTGCTTACGTTCAGACAAATGCAGAATAAATAGGCTAGGAATTTCCTAGCCTATTTTTTACTTCAAGTCATAAAGCCAGTCGTCACCGTCTTTATAGTAAAAGAATTCACTGAGATTCTCTTCTAAAAAAACACGAAGCATATCAGACATATCATCAGTAGCAAGTTTTAGATGAGATAGATTTTCAAAATCTTCCCACCAAACCTTCCCTTCGTATGAAGACTGGAGTTCACCAGTAAAGTGTTTTGTCTTGTAAAAAAGGACGACATAACGATAATCCTTGTCATCATACCAGTTTTTGATACCACAGAGTTGGGGTTTGGAAATGGTCAGACCAGTTTCTTCTTTCACTTCACGAATGACAGCTTCGACAAAGGATTCGCCACGTTCAACATGCCCACCAGGAAAAGTAATACCAGGTCAGTTAGGACTAACTCGGTCTTGAACCAGAACCTTGTCTCCGTTTTGAATCATACACATATTGACAAATTCGACTGTTTCGCATCTGTTCATATTGTTTTTCCTATTTTGTTAGTAACTTTTCCACGACGTTTAACTTTCGCATGGTCAGAACCACGCCAAACAATTTTTCAAGATAGTTGGTATTGAGCTTTTTTTGTTTTGCAGTTCTAGGAAGATAGAGGTAGAGACAGTAATCGCCTACACAGATTTCTTCCTCGCCGTAGTCAGTTTTCAATTTTTCTAGTGGCAGACTTTGGATAAGTCCTTGATAAAGAATTACATGCACACGATCATGAAGATAGTCTTCTTTAAATGGATTCTCATGAACAATCTTTTCAAAATCGTTCTTATTCTTGATAACCATTTTTAAGTCGGCCCCAATTTTTTCCTTTATCAAAGTATGAACGCGTTCTCGTATTTCTTCTAAATCTGAGTCACTCTCAAGAATGATATTCCCACTTTGAATATAGGTTCGAACGTGTTGAAAACCAGCTTCTGTCAAAATATCTACCAAATAAGACATTTTCGGGATAGCATTTTTTCCATTAGGAGTAACGCCTCTTAGTAAAATAATATGTTCCAAAGGACTTCCTTTCTTATTTGGTATTTATTGGATTGGAGCCTGCCACCCATCCGGTACAGAGGGCAGAAGTGATGTTAAAGCCACCCGTGTGGGCATTGATATCCAGTACCTCACCAGCAAAGTGGAGGCCGGGAACTAGCTTGCTTTCCAGAGTTTTAGGATTGATTTCCTTGAGACTGACACCGCCTTTGGTGACAAAGGACTTGGCAAGAGACATTTTTCCAGTTACAGGGATTTTGAGAGCCTTGATGGACTGGAGAAGTTGTTCGCGTTCCTTTTCAGTCAGTTGTTTGACTTTTTCAGGATAGCCTTGCACAAGAAATTCTGCCAAGCGTTCTGGAAGTAAAGTTTTTAAAGCATTTTTCAAGAATTTTTCCCGATTTTCTTCTAGAAATGCCACCAAGTCGCTCTCAGAAAGTTGAGGCAAAACATCGAGTGAGAGAACCTCTCCGCCCTTGACAAAGCTAGACATACGCAGAGCAGCAGGGCCCGACAAACCAAAGTGGGTAAAGAGCAGATCGTGAGTGATGACATGCTTACCATAGCTTAAGGTCACATCGTCTAGTGAAATCCCCTGAAGCGCTTTGTGTGGAAAATCAGTCAACAAAGGACTCTCAGCAGCCTCAAGCTCAGTAATGGTATGTTTAAAATGACGGGCGATCTCATGTCCAAAACCAGTCGAACCTGTAGAAGGATAGGATTTTCCGCCAGTTGTGACAATGAGTTTATCGCAAGTGAAGCTTTGGTCTGCGGACTTAAGGACAAACTGGTCGTCTATCTTTTTAACCGAAACAATTTCTGTTTGAGTAGCAACTTGACCACCGAGTTCAGTGATTTTCTTTTCTAGCGCCTCGATAATGGTCCGAGACTTGTCACTAGCAGGAAAGACGCGTCCGTGGTCCTCGACCTTGAGTTTAACACCATTTTCCGTAAAAAAGTTGATGATATCATGGTTATCAAACTGGGAAAAGACACTGTACAGAAAGCGTCCATTTCCAGGAATTCCAGCCAGAAGGTCATCTAAGCTTCCGTTGTTAGTTACATTGCAACGACCACCACCGGTACCAGCTAATTTTTTTCCGAGTTTGCGATTTTTTTCGATGAGAAGAGTTTTCTGACCATAAAAACTACTGGAAATCGTAGCCATCATGCCTGCAGGTCCACCACCGATAACAATAGTATCAAAATGTTTCATAGCTCTATTGTACCACAAAAAACAAGAGATGCTTGGCATCTCTTGTTGCTCATAATCTTAGTTGATTTCATATCCCATCAACAAACCGCCATCTTCTGCATAGAAACTGCAGAGACCAGACGTCGGGATGATTTTGATATTGGCTTGTGGGAAGGTTTCCAGCAAGCGTTCTGACAATTGCTGACAGAATTTTTCATTGCTACGATGAGCCATGACGATACGGCCACCAGCGTAGCCAGCCTTGATGAGTTCTTCATAGGCTGCTTGAAGGGATTTTTTTGGTCCACGCGCTTTTTGGAGTAGTTCTAGGGTTCCAGTTTCACTTGCTTCCCCAACCATACGGATGTTGAGGAGGCCAACGACTGTACCGATAAGCTTACTCAAACGGCCATTTTTTACCAAGTTATCAACCTTAGCAAGAACAAAGAGCAACTTTGTTTTTTCTTGGTAGGCTGTAATCGCTTCAACAATTTCCTCATAAGAAAGTCCTTGATCAATCAAACTATTGATTTTTTCGACAATCAAGTCAACCTCACCACCTGCAGACAATGTATCGATCACATGAATCTGAGTGTCAGGGTGTTCTTCAAGGTAGATGTTCTTAGCGAGCTGTGCACTATTATGACTACCTGAAAGAGTACCAGTGATAGTAACGACAAAGATATGCTTAGCACCTTCAAATGCACGCAGGTAATCATCAGGGCTAGGACAGGCTGATTTTGAAGCCTCAGAAGTCGCATACATTGTTTCCATCATGTGGTCAATGTCGAGATTGGCATTATCGATAAAGACCTGATCAGCTACTTGAATGGTTAAAGGAACACTCACAAATTCCGTATCAATAGCAGGAGTTGCCAGTTGACGATAATCACAACCAGAGTCAGCTACAATCTTCCAAGTCATAGAAATTCTCCATCTTTGTCACTTATACATTGACAAAGGTTCTGTCTTTTTTTACAATTATATCATGAAAGCCCTTGAAACAAAAGTACCACCTCTCTGTTGTCACAAGTAGAAAGAAATTGTTATGTCTGAACGTAAAATATCTGAAAAATCTCTTGAAAATCTCAGAAAATCAAATCAAGAATCCAATTTTTTAACCAGAGAAGCAATCGAGACGGCTCTTTTGCAACTTCTAGAGAAAAAAGACTTGGCCAAGATCAGCATTTCGGAGCTGGTCAAACGAGCGGGCGTCTCTCGTGCCGCCTTCTATCGTAACTATGACTCTAAAGAAGAAATTTTGGAAAGCGTCTTTAAACGTAGTGTTCATAATATCATGGAACAGCTCAGCCATTACGATGTCAAAACAGACCTTTATCTGGTCTGGGTACACCTTTTCCGCGCAGCCAAGAAAGAAGCCAAGGTTATCCAACTTGCTCTGGATTACCACTTGGAAAAGATTTTCGTACAAGCCATGCAGGAATTTCTGGAAAAATATCACGGAAAATCAAAAGGCGTCAGCAGCTACCTTCATTCCTTTTGGAGTTCTGCCATCGTATCGGTTCTGCTCAAATGGATCAAGGATGGCATGAAGGTTCCAGCTGAAAAGATTGCCGATTTACGCTTGCCATTTTTCAAAAAATAGGGGATAAGGAGAAGAATTATGACAGAAAAAAGACTGGCTTGGGATGAGTACTTTGCAGCCCAGGCCTTACTGATTGCCAATCGTTCGACCTGCAAACGTGCCAAGGTGGGAGCTGTCCTCGTTAAGGACAATAAAGTCATTTCAACTGGCTATAATGGTTCCGTATCAGGAACGGAGCACTGTATTGACCACGAATGTCTGGTCATTGAGGGTCACTGTGTTCGAACCCTTCACTCTGAGGTCAATGCTATTCTCCAGGGGGCTGAACGAGGGGTTCCTAGAGGATTTACAGCTTATGTAACTCATTTCCCTTGTTTAAATTGTACAAAACAACTCTTACAAGTCGGTTGTAAACGTGTAGTCTATATCAATCAGTATCGTATGGATGACTATGCCCAGTACCTTTATCAAGAAAAAGGCACCGAGTTGACCCATTTACCATTAGAGACTGTTCAGACAGCTCTTCAAGAGGCAGATTTGCTTTAAAAATTAATTAAAATAAATGGTTTAGAAAGCTTTTTAAACCGTTTTTTGATATAATAAGAAGAATAAATTGAAAGAAGGAACTCAGAAAATGGGAAAAATTGAAGTCATTAATCATCCACTCATTCAACACAAATTGTCTATCTTGCGTCGTACAGATACTTCTACAAAAGCTTTTCGTGAACTAGTAGATGAGATCGCAATGTTGATGGGATATGAAGTGCTTCGTGATCTTCCACTTGAAGACGTGGAAATCGAAACACCTATCACAAAGACCGTTCAAAAACAATTGGCTGGTAAAAAATTGGCGATTGTCCCAATCTTGCGTGCAGGTATCGGGATGGTAGATGGCCTCTTGAGCTTGGTTCCGGCAGCCAAAGTTGGTCATATCGGTATGTACCGTGATGAAGAAACCCTTCAACCAGTTGAATACTTGGTGAAATTACCTGAGGATATTGACCAACGTCAAATCTTTGTCGTTGATCCAATGTTGGCAACAGGTGGCTCAGCAATCTTGGCAGTAGATTCCCTTAAAAAACGTGGTGCTTCAAATATCAAGTTTGTCTGCCTAGTATCTGCTCCGGAAGGAGTGAAAGCCCTCCAAGAAGCACACCCAGATGTAGAAATTTTTACTGCGGCCTTGGATGAACGCTTGAACGAACACGGTTATATCGTTCCAGGTCTTGGAGATGCTGGAGACCGCTTGTTTGGTACTAAATAAAATTCCAAAGTAAATATTGAAACTAGAAGTTCGTTTTTGACTTGAAAGGAGGTTGAGTTTTTGTTTCTGTTTAGAGAATAGAGCAAAAATTTGACCTTTTTTGACCAAAAAGATATAATAGTTCTGTATTGAGTCGTAAGACTAAGAAAATTCAACATTAAAAGGAGAAATGAATGATTCCTGTAGTTATTGAACAAACAAGCCGTGGAGAACGTTCCTATGATATTTACTCTCGTCTTCTGAAAGACCGCATCATCATGCTAACAGGTCCAGTTGAAGACAACATGGCCAACTCCGTTATCGCCCAATTACTCTTCTTGGATGCCCAAGACAGCACAAAAGATATTTACCTTTATGTCAATACACCTGGGGGCTCTGTTTCAGCTGGTTTGGCAATCGTTGATACAATGAACTTTATCAAGGCGGATGTCCAAACAATCGTTATGGGGATGGCTGCATCCATGGGGACTGTCATTGCATCAAGTGGCGCAAAAGGCAAACGTTTCATGCTTCCAAATGCAGAGTACATGATTCACCAACCAATGGGTGGTACAGGTGGTGGTACCCAACAGACAGATATGGCAATCGCTGCAGAGCACTTGCTCAAAACTCGTAAGACTTTGGAGCAAATTCTTGCAGATAACTCTGGTAAATCAGTTGAGCAAATTCATGCAGATGCGGAACGTGATTACTGGATGAGTGCCCAAGAAACGCTTGAATATGGCTTTATTGATGAAATCATGGCCAACAATTCGTTAAGCTAAGCAACCTAGAAAGCAAACTCGACGGAGTTTGCTTTTTTTGGTATAATAGGGGAAGATTTCTTAGAAAGAGGATTCCTCATGTTTGAAAAAACAAATCGATCAGGATTAATCATCTATCTCTACTATAATCGAGATGCAAAAAAAATTCAGGAATACGGTGATATCTGTTACCATTCCAAAAAACATCGTTACTTGCAACTCTATGTTCCAACTGAGGAACTAGATGACTTGGTTGAGAGATTAGGTAAGGAAAGATATATCAAGAAAATTAGACGTTGCCATATTCAAGAGCTAGAAACTCCCTTCGTTGGGAATCTCTATCGTAACGAAGAAAACGTTATCATTTAAAAAATTAAACAATTGTATTGACAATTTTCTGATAATTCGGTATATTCTTAACATACTATTTTTAAAAACAACTATAAGGAGATTAAAAATGAAGAAAAAATTAGCCCTATCTTTTGTGGCTCTTGCTAGTGTGGCTCTTCTTGCTGCCTGTGGAGAGGTCAAGTCAGGTGCGTCAAACACAACTGGAAATCCAGTGGACGAAAAAACGATTAAGATCGGTTTTAACTTTGAAGAGACAGGTGCTGTGGCAGCTTACGGTACAGCTGAACAAAAAGGTGCCCAGCTTGCTGTAGACGAAATCAACGCTGCAGGTGGAATTGATGGAAAACAAATCGAAGTTGTAGACAAAGACAACAAGTCAGAAACGGCTGAAGCAGCTTCTGTTACAACAAACCTTGTTACTCAATCAAAAGTAGCAGCTATTGTAGGACCTGCGACATCTGGTGCAACTGCTGCAGCTGTAGCTAACGCTACTAAAGCCGGAGTGCCATTGATTTCACCAAGTGCTACTCAAGACGGTTTGACTAAAGGTCAAGATTACCTATTTATCGGAACATTCCAAGATAGCTTCCAAGGGAAGATTATCTCTAACTATGTAACAAACAAATTGAATGCTAAGAAGGTTGTTCTTTATACTGACAATGCTAGTGACTATGCTAAAGGTATTGCTAAATCTTTCCGCGAAGCCTACAAGGGTGAGATTGTAGCAGATGAAACGTTTGTAGCAGGTGATACTGACTTCCAAGCAGCCCTTACTAAAATGAAAGGGAAAGAGTTTGATGCTATCGTTGTTCCAGGTTACTACACAGAAGCTGGTAAAATTGTAAACCAAGCTCGTGGTATGGGAATTGATAAACCAATCGTTGGTGGTGATGGATTTAACGGTGAAGAATTTGTTCAACAAGCAACTGCTGAAAGAGCATCAAACATTTACTTCATCTCTGGATTCTCAACTACCGTTGATGTTTCTGCAAAAGCTAAAGCTTTCCTTGAAGCATACCGTGCTAAATACAACGAAGAGCCTTCAACATTCTCAGCTTTAGCCTATGACTCAGTTTACCTAGTAGCAAATGCTGCAAAAGGTGCTAAAAACTCAGGTGAAATCAAGGACAACCTTGCTAAAACCAAAGATTTTGAAGGTGTAACTGGTCAAACAAGCTTTGATGCTGACCACAATACAGTGAAAACTGCTTACATGATGACCATGAACAATGGTAAAGTTGAAGAAGCAGAAGTTGTAAAACCATAACATTAGAATAGTAATTGAAATGGGGAATGAGCCTTTGACTCACTCCCTGTTTCGGTGTTTATGAACTTGTGAAAATAATGAAATTTTCTAAAAAATAACGATAGAAAAGAGTGAATGCTATGCTCCAACAACTTGTGAATGGTCTAATTCTGGGTAGTGTTTATGCACTTTTAGCTCTGGGTTATACCATGGTTTATGGAATTATCAAACTCATCAACTTCGCCCATGGCGATATTTACATGATGGGTGCCTTTATTGGTTACTTTTTGATTAATTCTTTCCAAATGGATTTCTTTTTAGCTTTAATTATTTCAATGGCTGGAACTGCACTACTTGGTGTTGTGATTGAATTTCTTGCTTACCGTCCTTTGCGACACTCTACACGTATTGCTGTATTAATTACTGCCATCGGAGTCTCTTTCCTACTGGAATACGGAATGGTTTATCTAGTAGGTGCCAATACTCGTGCCTTCCCTCAAGCAATTGAAACAGTCCGCTTTGACTTGGGACCAATTAGCTTGACAAATGTTCAATTGATGATTTTAGCAGTTTCTATATTCTTGATGGTTTTATTGCAATTGATCGTCCAAAAAACAAAAATGGGGAAAGCCATGCGTGCGGTATCAGTTGATAGTGACGCAGCTCAATTGATGGGAATTAATGTAAATCGTACAATCAGCTTTACCTTTGCTTTGGGTTCAGCCCTTGCTGGTGCAGCAGGTGTCCTCATTGCCCTTTACTACAACTCTCTTGAACCTTTGATGGGTGTGACTCCGGGTTTGAAATCATTCGTTGCGGCCGTACTGGGTGGTATCGGGATTATTCCTGGTGCAGCTCTAGGGGGATTTGTGATTGGCTTGTTGGAAACATTTGCTACTGCCTTCGGTATGTCTGATTTCCGTGATGCTATCGTGTATGGAATCTTGCTTTTGATTCTGATTGTTCGACCTGCGGGTATCCTTGGTAAGAATGTGAAAGAGAAGGTGTAAACAATGAAGACAAATCTTAAAGTAAATATTCTCTGGTTATTCCTTCTGTTAGCGGGTTATGGATTGATTAGCGTACTGGTTTCTGCTGGTGTTCTCAATCTATTCCATGTCCAAATTTTAGAACAAATTGGGATTAATATCATCCTTGCAGTAGGTTTGAACTTAATCGTTGGTTTTTCAGGACAATTCTCACTTGGTCATGCAGGTTTTATGGCAATTGGGGCTTATGCAGCAGCGATTATTGGTTCAAAATCACCAACCTATGGTGCCTTCTTTGGAGCAATGGTCTTGGGCGCTTTGATTTCTGGTGCAGTTGCTTTGCTCGTTGGGATTCCGACACTTCGTTTGAAGGGTGACTACCTGGCTGTTGCGACACTAGGTGTTTCAGAAATCATTCGTATCTTTATCATTAATGGTGGTAGTTTGACCAACGGTGCTGCTGGTATCTTGGGTATACCAAACTTTACCAACTGGCAAATGGTTTATCTTTTTGTAGTGATCACAACTATTGCAACTCTAAACTTCTTACGTAGTCCAATTGGACGCTCTACTCTATCTGTTCGTGAGGATGAGATTGCTGCTGAATCCGTTGGGGTAAACACTACAAAGATCAAGATTATCGCTTTTGTCTTTGGTGCCATTACAGCAAGTATTGCTGGTTCACTTCAGGCCGGTTTTATCGGTTCTGTTGTCCCAAAAGATTACACTTTTATTAATTCCATCAACGTGCTGATTATCGTTGTATTTGGTGGACTTGGATCTATTACTGGTACCATCGTTTCAGCGATTGTTTTAGGAATTTTAAATATGCTCCTTCAAGATGTAGCTAGCGTACGTATGATCATCTACGCCTTGGCTCTTGTATTGGTGATGATTTTCAGACCAGGTGGACTTCTTGGGACATGGGAATTGAGTCTATCACGTTTCTTTAAAAAATCGAAGAAGGAGGGACAAAACTAATGGCACTACTTGAAGTTAAACAGTTAACCAAACATTTTGGCGGTCTAACAGCTGTTGGAGATGTCACTCTTGAATTGAACGAGGGAGAATTGGTTGGTTTGATCGGACCAAACGGGGCTGGTAAAACAACCCTTTTCAATCTCTTGACTGGTGTTTATGAACCAAGCGAAGGTACTGTGACACTAGATGGTCACCTCCTAAATGGGAAAACTCCCTATAAGATTGCTTCACTTGGACTCAGTCGTACTTTCCAAAATATTCGTTTGTTCAAGGACTTGACAGTTTTGGAAAATGTTTTGATTGCGTTTAGCAATCATCATAAACAACATGTCCTTGCGAGCTTCCTACGCCTACCAGCTTTTTATAAGAACGAGGAAGAATTAAAAAGCAAAGCTTTGGACTTGCTGAAGATTTTTGATTTGGATGGTGATGCAGATACTCTTGCGAAGAATCTGGCCTATGGCCAACAACGTCGATTAGAAATCGTTCGTGCTCTGGCAACAGAACCTAAAATCCTCTTTTTGGATGAACCTGCAGCTGGTATGAATCCTCAAGAAACAGCTGAATTGACAGAATTAATCCGTCGTATCAAAGATGAATTTAAAATTACCATCATGCTCATCGAACACGACATGAATTTGGTTATGGAAGTCACTGAGCGTATCTATGTTCTTGAATATGGTCGGTTGATTGCTCATGGGACTCCGGATGAGATCAAGAACAACAAACGCGTTATCGAAGCTTATCTAGGAGGTGAAGCCTAATGTCTATGTTAAAAGTTGAAAACCTCTCTGTGCATTACGGTATGATCCAAGCAGTTCGTGATGTAAGTTTCGAGGTTAATAAAGGTGAAGTTGTTTCCTTGATTGGTGCCAATGGTGCTGGTAAAACAACCATTCTTCGTACCCTTTCAGGTTTGGTTCGTCCAAGTGCTGGTAAAATTCAGTTTTTAGGAAAAGAAATTCAAAAGTTGCCTGCACAAAAAATCGTGGCAGGTGGTCTTTCACAAGTTCCTGAGGGACGCCATGTTTTTCCAGGCTTGACTGTTATGGAAAACTTAGAAATGGGAGCCTTTTTAAAGAAAAATCGTGAAGAAAATCAAGCCAACTTGAAAAAAGTTTTCTCACGCTTCCCTCGTTTGGAAGAGCGTAAAAACCAAGATGCGGCAACTCTTTCAGGTGGTGAACAGCAGATGCTGGCTATGGGACGCGCTCTCATGTCTACACCTAAGCTTCTTCTCTTGGATGAGCCGTCAATGGGACTTGCCCCGATCTTTATCCAAGAAATTTTTGATATCATTCAAGATATTCAGAAGCAAGGAACAACGGTTCTCCTAATTGAACAGAACGCTAACAAGGCTCTTGCTATCTCTGACCGTGGTTATGTACTTGAAACAGGAAAGATTGTCCTATCAGGAACAGGAAAAGAACTCGCAGCATCCGATGAAGTCAGAAAAGCATATCTAGGTGGCTAAAAAGGTCTGGAGGACCTTTTTAGTCGCCAGATAAGGATTGCGCAAGAAATTCTTCTCTAGTCTGGGAGCCTAGTTTAGGTTGTGGATGGAGATGATAATAGGTTTTCAATACTAGTTGCTAGTATCCTTAATAACTGAAAGAAATATAAATAATGTTTGTTAACTTGCACATATAGAGCTCTAGATTAGAGCTCTTTTTTGTAAAAGACTCAGATTATTCAAAATCTTGAAAAAGAGATGAAAGCGTTTGATAGATTTTCTAAGAAAGTGTATAATAAAAGTAGCAATATAGAAGGAGAAGTCTCATGGCAGTTAAAGATTTCATGACCCGTAAGGTAGTTTATATCAGCCCAGATACGACTGTAGCACACGCAGCAGATTTGATGCGCGAGCAAGGATTGCACCGTTTACCTGTTATCGAAAACGATCAATTAGTCGGATTGGTAACAGAAGGAACCATTGCGGAAGCCAGCCCATCTAAAGCAACCAGTCTCTCAATCTATGAGATGAATTATCTTCTGAATAAAACCAAAGTAAAAGATGTAATGATTCGAGATGTCGTGACTGTTTCTGGCTATGCTAGTTTAGAAGATGCGACCTACCTGATGCTGAAAAATAAGATTGGGATATTACCAGTCGTAGACAATCATCAGGTCTACGGCGTCATTACAGATCGCGATGTTTTTCAGGCTTTCTTGGAAATCGCTGGGTACGGAGAAGAGGGGATTCGTGTTCGTTTCATTACAGAAAATGAAGTCGGAGTACTGGGAAAAATTGTAGCTCTAATCGTTGAAGAGGATTTAAATATTTCCCATACTGTTAACATTCCACGTAAGGATGGTAAGGTCGTCATCGAAGTTCAAATTGATGGAAAAATCGATTTGACTTCATTAAAGGAAAAGTTTGAAAAAGAAGGAATTCAAGTGGAGGAGATCACTCATACCTCTGCTAAAGTCCTTTAAACAAGAGGCTTTAGAGCCTCTTTTCTTCTGCCATCAAAAGCGGTGAAAAGCAAAATATGGAAAGAAATGAGAGATTATGGTATAATAAAACGATATGAAAAGGAGTATCTATGGACATTTCAGAAATTCGTCAAAAAATTGACGCAAATCGTGAAAAATTAGCTTCTTTTAGGGGGTCTCTTTGACCTCGAAGGCTTAGAGGAAGAGATTGCCATCTTGGAAAACAAGATGACAGAACCTGATTTTTGGAACGATAATATCGCGGCCCAAAAAACGTCGCAAGAATTAAATGAATTAAAAAACACCTACAACACCTTCCGTAAAATGGAAGAGTTGCAGGATGAAGTTGAGATTTTATTGGACTTTTTAGCAGAAGACGAGTCAGTCCATGATGAACTGGTCGAACAGTTGACAGAACTGGATAAGATGATGACTAGCTACGAGATGACCCTTCTCTTGTCAGAACCTTATGACCATAATAATGCAATCTTGGAAATCCATCCAGGATCTGGTGGTACTGAGGCACAGGACTGGGGCGATATGTTGCTTCGTATGTACACTCGTTATGGGAATGCCAAAGGCTTTAAAGTAGAAGTCTTGGATTACCAGGCTGGTGATGAAGCAGGTATCAAGTCTGTTACCTTGTCTTTTGAAGGACCCAATGCATACGGTCTACTTAAATCAGAAATGGGTGTTCACCGTTTGGTCCGTATTTCGCCATTTGACTCTGCCAAACGTCGCCATACTTCATTTACATCCGTAGAGGTTATGCCTGAGTTGGATGATACCATCGAAGTGGAGATTCGTGAAGATGATATCAAAATGGATACCTTCCGTTCAGGTGGTGCTGGTGGACAAAACGTCAATAAGGTTTCAACAGGTGTGCGTTTGACACACATTCCTACGGGAACTGTCGTCCAATCAACGGTCGATCGTACCCAGTATGGAAATAGAGATCGTGCCATGAAGATGTTGCAGGCTAAGCTCTATCAAATGGAGCAAGAAAAGAAAGCTGCGGAAGTTGATTCCCTTAAAGGTGAGAAAAAAGAAATCACATGGGGAAGCCAAATCCGTTCATATGTTTTCACGCCTTATACTATGGTAAAAGATCACCGTACAAGCTTTGAAGTTGCTCAGGTAGATAAGGTGATGGATGGAGACCTTGATGGTTTCATCGATGCCTACCTCAAGTGGCGAATCAGCTAAGATAGAAAGGAACTCATATGTCAATCATTGAAATGAGAGATGTTGTCAAAAAGTATGACAATGGAACGACTGCCCTGCGTGGTGTATCTGTTACCATTGAACCAGGAGAGTTTGCCTATATCGTAGGACCTTCTGGGGCAGGTAAGTCAACCTTTATTCGAGCTTTATACCGAGAAGTAAAGATCGAAAAAGGAAGCCTAACAGTTGCAGGCTTTAATTTAGTTAAAATTAAGAAGAAAGATGTCCCACTGCTACGTCGTAGTGTCGGGGTAGTCTTTCAGGATTACAAACTCTTGCCTAAGAAGACTGTTTATGAGAATATTGCCTATGCAATGGAAGTAATCGGTGAGAGCCGTCGCAACATCAAAAAACGTGTTATGGAAGTATTGGACCTGGTTGGTTTGAAACATAAGGTTCGCTCTTTCCCTAATGAACTCTCAGGTGGAGAGCAGCAACGGATTGCGATTGCTCGCGCGATTGTCAACAATCCTAAAGTATTGATTGCCGATGAGCCAACAGGAAACTTGGACCCAGATAATTCATGGGAAATTATGAATCTGTTGGAACGCATCAATCTCCAAGGTACTACTGTCTTGATGGCGACTCACAATAGCCAGATTGTAAATACCTTGCGCCACCGTGTCATTGCCATTGAAAATGGCCGTGTCGTTCGTGACGAAGCTAAAGGAGAATATGGATACGATGATTAGTAGATTTTTTCGCCATTTATTTGAATCATTAAAAAGTTTAAAACGAAATGGCTGGATGACAGTAGCAGCAGTGAGTTCGGTTATGATTACCTTAACCCTCGTCGCCCTGTTTGCATCTGTAATTTTTAATACAGCAAAACTGGCTACCGATATTGAAAACAACGTTCGGGTCATGGTTTACATTCGTAAGGATGTAGCTGATAACAGTGAGACGATTGTAAAAGAAGGTCAGACAGTTACCAATAATGACTACCACAAGGTCTATGATGCTTTGAAAGCTATACCTGCTGTTAAGAGTGTTACCTTCTCAAGTAAAGAAGAACAGTACGAAAAACTAACGGAAACAATGGGTGACGATTGGAAGGTCTTTGAAGGAGATGCAAACCCTCTCTATGATGCTTATATCGTCGATACAAATTCTCCAAGTGATGTAAAGAAAGTAGCTGAAGAAGCTAAGAAAATCGAGGGAGTTTCAGAAGTTCAAGATGGTGGAGCCAACACTCAACGACTTTTTGAACTAGCTTCCTTTATCCGTGTTTGGGGATTGGTTATTGCAGGGCTCTTGATTTTTATCGCAGTCTTCCTCATTTCCAATACCATTCGTATCACCATTATTTCACGTAGTCGTGAGATTCAGATCATGCGTCTTGTAGGAGCGAGAAATGGCTATATCCGTGGTCCATTCTTGCTAGAAGGTGCTTTTATTGGCTTGCTTGGCGCAGCGATTCCTTCAGTCCTTGTATTCTTTGTTTACAATATGGTTTATCAATCGGTCAATAAATCCTTGGTAGGTCAAAACTTGTCAATGATTACACCAGATGTGTTTATCCCTCTGATGACAGTCCTATTATTTGTAATCGGAATTTTCATTGGTTCAATTGGTTCAGGAATTTCGATGCGTCGATTCTTGAAGATCTAGTTGGATTTAAATGCAAATTGCAGAACAAATCAGAAAAATAATACATTTTTAAAAGAGAAGTTTTCGTAAACTTCTCTTTTTCCTTTTTAAAAATTAAAAAAAATAGACAATTTTTTTATAAAAGCCTTTACAAAAAAAATAAAAGTGGTATAATTAATACATAACCAAATGCAAACGTTTTCGTAAAACGTTTGCCTAAATAAAATAAAGGAGATTTGAATGATGAAAGCTACATTCAAAAATGTCTTGTCTTTCGAATTTTGGCAAAAATTCGGTAAGGCTTTAATGGTGGTTATCGCCGTTATGCCAGCGGCGGGATTGATGATTTCAATCGGTAAATCAATCGTGATGATCGACCCAAACCTTGCTCCTCTAGTGATTACAGGTGGAATCCTTGAGCAAATTGGTTGGGGGGTCATCGGTAACCTTCATATCTTGTTTGCCCTTGCTATTGGGGGAAGCTGGGCAAAAGAACGTGCAGGTGGTGCATTTGCAGCCGGACTTGCCTTTATCTTGATTAACCGTATTACAGGTACTATCTTCGGTGTTACAGGTGATATGTTGAAAAACCCTGAAGCAATGGTTACTACCTTCTTTGGTGGTTCAATCAAGGTTGCTGACTACTTTATCAGCGTTCTTGAGGCACCAGCGCTTAACATGGGGGTTTTCGTAGGGATTATCTCTGGTTTTGTTGGGGCAACAGCTTATAACAAATACTACAACTTCCGTAAACTTCCTGATGCCCTTTCATTCTTCAATGGTAAACGTTTCGTACCATTTGTCGTTATTCTTCGTTCAACTATTGCAGCGATTGTACTTGCTGCCTTTTGGCCAGTAGTTCAAACAGGTATCAACAACTTTGGTATTTGGATTGCCAACTCACAAGAAACTGCTCCAGTCCTTGCACCATTCTTGTATGGTACTTTGGAACGTTTGCTCTTGCCATTCGGTCTTCACCACATGTTGACAATCCCAATGAACTATACAGCTCTTGGTGGAACATACGAAGTGTTAACTGGTGCAGCAAAAGGAACACAAGTATTTGGTCAAGATCCACTTTGGCTTGCATGGGTAACTGACCTTGTTAACCTTAAAGGTTCAAATGCTGACCAATACCAACACCTTCTTACAACAGTCACTCCAGCTCGTTTCAAAGTTGGACAAATGATCGGTTCATTTGGTATCTTGATGGGTGTCATCGTTGCTATCTACCGCAATGTTGATGCTGACAAGAAACACCAATACAAGGGTATGATGATTGCGACAGCTCTTGCAACATTCTTGACAGGGGTTACTGAACCAATCGAGTACATGTTCATGTTCATCGCGACTCCTCTTTACCTTGTATACTCACTAGTTCAAGGTGCTGCCTTTGCTATGGCAGATATTGTTCACCTTCGTGTCCACTCATTCGGTTCAATTGAATTCTTGACTCGTACACCATTGGCAATTAATGCTGGTATTGGTATGGATATTGTTAACTTTATCTGGGTAACTGTTCTCTTTGCGGTTATCATGTACTTCATTGCCAACTTCATGATCAAGAAATTCAACTACGCAACTCCAGGACGTAACGGAAACTACGAAACAGCTGAAGGAGCATCAGAAGAAGCAACTCCTGGAACTCCAAAAGTTGCAGCAGCTTCTCAAGCCGTAAATATCATTAACCTTCTTGGTGGTCGTGCAAATATCGTAGATGTGGATGCATGTATGACTCGTCTTCGTGTAACTGTTAAAGATGCAGATCGCGTTGGTACTGAGGAACAATGGAAAGCAGAAGGAGCTATGGGTCTTGTCATGAAAGGACAAGGTGTCCAAGCTATCTACGGACCAAAAGCTGACGTATTGAAATCTGATATCCAAGATATTCTTGACTCAGGTGAAATTATTCCTGAAACTCTTCCAAGCCAAATGACAGAAAACCAACAAAATACTGTACACTACAAAGGTGTAACTGAAGAAGTTTACTCAGTAGCTGACGGTCAAGTTGTTGCTTTGGAACAAGTGGAAGATCCAGTTTTTGCTCAAAAAATGATGGGTGATGGATTTGCAGTAGAACCAGCAAATGGTAACATTGTATCTCCAGTTACTGGTACTGTATCAAGTATCTTCCCAACAAAACACGCTCTTGGTCTTGTCACTGACTCAGGTCTTGAAGTGCTTGTTCATATTGGTTTGGATACAGTAAGTCTTGAAGGAAAACCATTTACTGTTCATGTCTCTGAAGGACAAAAAGTGGCTGCTGGTGATCTTCTTGTTACAGCTGACTTGGATGCTATTCGAGAAGCAGAACGCAAAACATCAACAGTGGTTGTCTTCACAAATGGTGATGTCCTCAAATCAGTTAAATTAGAACAAACAGGTTCTCTTGCAGCTAAAACAGCAGTTGCTAAAGTAGAATTGTAATATACTTGGGGTTGGAAGCTGTTTTCCAACCTCTTGTTTTAGGAGAAAAGCATGAAATTTCTAACACTCAATACTCACAGTTGGATGGAGAAGGAAGCAGAGGAAAAATTCCAAATCTTACTCCAAGACATTCTCGAGAAGGACTATGATTTGATTTGTTTCCAAGAAATTAATCAAGAAATGACTTCGCCTGAGGTAGAGGTTAACACTCACTATCAAGCTTTACCATCAGCAGAACCCATTCACCAGGATCACTATGTCCAACTCCTGGTTGAAAAATTGGCTGAGAAAGGGAAAAACTACTACTGGACTTGGGCTTACAATCATATCGGTTATGACCGCTACCATGAAGGTGTAGCTATCTTATCCAAAACTCCTATTAAAGCGCGTGAGATTTTAGTATCAGATGTAGATGATCCAACGGACTACCATACTCGCCGTGTTGCCTTGGCTGAGACAGAGGTTGAAGGCAAGGAACTTGCTCTTGCGAGCGTTCATCTCTCTTGGTGGGATAAAGGTTTCCAAGAAGAATGGGCACGATTTGAGGCTGTACTAAAAGAGTTGAACAAACCTTTGATTTTAGCAGGTGATTTCAATAATCCAGCTGGTCAGGAAGGCTATCAAGCGATTTTAGCTAGTCCATTAGGATTACAAGACGCGTTTGAAGTTGCGAAAGAAAGAAGTGGTAGCTATACAGTACCACCAGAAATTGATGGTTGGAAAGGCAATACGGAACCACTACGAATCGACTACGTCTTTACGACCAAAGAGTTAGAAGTAGAGAGTTTACAAGTAGTTTTTGATGGGCAGAATAGTCCACAAGTCAGTGATCATTATGGTTTGAATGCTGTATTGACCTGGAAATAATGAAAGAGGTTGGAATCAGAGGTTCCAACCTTTTAAGTTACTTGAATCTTTACTACAGGACTGAGACTCAAATGGGACTACTGCAATAGGACAAAATGTGGTATAATTGAAAGGATAGAATCGAGGATAGTATGTCATTTAAGAAATTTCAATTTAAAAATTATATAGCAGAAGCCTTGGAGGAGTTGAAATTCTCAACTCCAACAGAGGTACAAGAAAAATTAATACCTATTGTATTGGCAGGTCGTGACTTGGTGGGCGAGTCAAAAACTGGTTCAGGAAAGACTCATACTTTCTTGTTACCGATTTTCCAGCAATTAGATGAAACTAGCGATAGTGTGCAAGCAGTCATCACTGCACCAAGTCGTGAGTTGGCCACTCAAATCTACCAAGCAGCTCGTCAGATTGCAGCTCACTCAGATGTCGAAGTTCGTGTGGTTAATTATGTGGGTGGTACGGATAAGGCACGTCAGATTGAAAAACTTGCCAGCAACCAACCACATATCGTTATCGGAACGCCAGGTCGCATCTATGACTTGGTCAAATCTGGTGATTTGGCTATTCACAAGGCCAAGACCTTTGTTGTCGATGAAGCCGATATGACCTTGGATATGGGATTCTTGGAGACAGTCGATAAGATTGCAGGTAGCCTTCCAAAAGACTTGCAATTCATGGTCTTTTCAGCAACTATTCCACAAAAATTACAACCGTTCTTGAAAAAATACTTGTCAAATCCTATCATGGAAAAAATCAAGACAAAAACAGTCATCTCAGATACGATTGATAACTGGTTGATTTCGACCAAGGGCCGCGACAAAAATGCTCAAATTTACCAGCTGACTCAGTTGATGCAGCCTTATTTGGCAATGATTTTTGTTAACACAAAGACACGTGCTGATGAATTGCATGCATACTTGACTGCTCAAGGATTGAAGGTAGCAAAGATTCATGGAGATATTGCTCCTCGTGAACGCAAGCGGATCATGAATCAGGTGAAAAATCTGGATTTTGAGTACATTGTCGCAACGGACTTGGCAGCGCGAGGAATTGATATTGAAGGTGTCAGCCATGTTATCAATGATGCCATTCCGCAAGACTTGTCCTTCTTTGTTCACCGTGTTGGACGGACTGGGCGCAACGGTCTGCCTGGTACAGCTATTACCCTTTACCAGCCTAGTGATGACTCGGATATCCGTGAGTTGGAGAAATTAGGAATCAAGTTTACTCCTAAGATGGTCAAAGACGGAGAGTTTCAAGATACCTATGACCGTGATCGTCGTGCCAATCGTGAAAAGAAGCAAGATAAGCTTGATATTGAAATGATTGGCTTGGTTAAAAAGAAAAAGAAAAAAGTCAAACCTGGCTATAAGAAGAAGATTCAATGGGCGGTGGATGAAAAACGTCGCAAAACCAAGCGTACTGAAAATCGCGCACGTGGCCGTGCAGAGCGAAAAGCTAAACGCCAAACATTTTAAAAACTCGGTAGAATCAGGTGATTCTACTGAGTTTTTATTTCCTGAAGTATTCGATAGAACTAATAATTATATACTTAAAAAAATTTGATTTATAAAACAGTGTTAGCTTTAAAACTTGTTTTTAGACCAATGTTTTATTAAAATTGTAAGGAAAAAAATTGAAAACTATACAAATTTGTGTTATCATACTATAAAACAATCGGATTATACCATTTGATCCGTGAAAAGAAAAGGGGACTTCTATGGATAAATCATTTATGAAACAACAACGTTTTTCATTCCGTAAAATGAAAGTTGGGTTGGCTTCTGTAGCAATTTTGTTTGCTTTTGCTCAGGTCGGACAAGTGTCTGCAGATGAAACAACACAACCGGCATCTACTTCAGCTGAAACAGTAAAGAAAACCGAAGCAAATAAATCGGCAGTCGAAGTTGCTGTAGCAGAAATTAAAGCTGATGAGGCGAAACCAGTCGTTAACCAATCAGATGCAAAACCTGGAGAACTTGTTGATGTTTCTAAGAAGGTTTCACCTATTGACGTGAAAGAACGCCAAGAAGGTGATCAAAAGATTCATGAAGAAACTGCAACAGTCGAAGTCACAAAGACAGAAGTGGCTCCTGTAAAAAGCGAAGAACTTCCTGCTCCAAAGACTGAAACAACTGAGAGTACAGTGAGCGGGAAAGATGAAGATGGAAATTCTTATACCCAATATGAACGTGTTGATAAAACAACTACAGTCGAAATCAAGAAAGCGACAAGAACGATTTCAAAATCTAACTCTGCCGATATCGTTTTTGTTGTTGACCGTTCAGCATCTATGTCTCGAACTATTGACACTGTCCGTAACAATATCAATGAGTTTGCAAGAAATCTTGCTAAAGATGGAGTAGCAGCACGTTTTGGATTAGCTACCTTTAGTGATGAAGTATTTGGACGTATAGGTGGATTAGCAGATGAGGGTACAATTTTAACAAAATTTAATGAATCTTATTTTACCTCTGACCCAGCTGAGCTTGAAAAAGCCTTAGCAGGCATTAAGCTTGCACATGGTGGAGACTTCCCTGAAACATCTACACCTACTCTTACACAAATTGTTTCAACCTACGACTGGTCTAAGTCACCTAAAAATAAAAAGTTTGTCGTATTGTTGACAGATGCTCCAATGAAGGAGGATCCTTCAATTCCAACGATGGCGAATACTCTTGCGTCTTTGAAAGCCGCAAAAATCGAAAGAATTGTTGCAACTTCGACAGGGACCGATATTAGCTATAAAGATTTTGTATCTGAAGGTCGATTAATGAATATTAATCGTAACTTGGCTGATTCTTTAACTAAGGATGCAACTACATGGATTGTTGAAACTGTGACTGAAGGACACAATTACAAGGTAACGAAAGATAATTACCAATTTTACCTAGAACGTCGTACAACACTACCTATTGCTCAGACAGGAAGTGCGACTCCAACTACCACAGTTCCAGTAGCTACAGCTTATAAAAAAGAAGTGACGAAACTCCCTGATACAGGAAGTAATGATACAGCGAACTATGGTATTGTGGGACTTGGCCTCCTAATGGCTGGACTTGGCTTAACTGTAAGCAATAGAAAGTCTAAGGAACAGTAAACCTAACTGGAAGATTGTTTGTAAGAACATTGTGATAAAAAAATAGGTAGTTTGTAAACGAAGTATGCAGATAAACATAGGTATGACCTTCTGTATTATGGAGTACAGGCCGAATTTTTATGACGAGAAAAGAGCCGTAAGGTTCTTTTTTTGATTTAGAGAAAATACTGCAAAAAAAAGTAAAAAGTGGTATAATGATAAGGTTATATAGTCCCGATAAGGTGGTAGAAAGGTCTATTTTTCTTTCGAGTCGCAACCCGTAGAGGATAGGATTTTTTATCAGTACTTTGTAACTCTATAACAATATTTTTTAAGGGGGGACATTTTTATGTCAGAACGTAAATTATTCACGTCTGAATCTGTATCTGAGGGGCATCCAGATAAGATTGCAGACCAAATTTCAGATGCGATTTTGGATGCTATTTTAGCAAAGGATCCAGAGGCGCACGTTGCTGCTGAGACAGCTGTCTACACTGGTTCCGTCCATGTTTTTGGTGAAATTTCTACACATGCTTATGTGGATATTAACCGTGTGGTTCGTGACACCATTGCAGAGATTGGTTATACCAATACAGAGTATGGTTTTTCTGCGGAAACAGTTGGAGTTCATCCATCGCTTGTTGAGCAGTCACCAGATATCGCCCAAGGGGTTAACGAAGCCTTGGAGGTTCGTGGAAATGCAGATCAAGATCCGCTTGACTTGATTGGAGCTGGAGACCAAGGGCTCATGTTTGGATTTGCGGTGGATGAGACAGAAGAACTCATGCCATTGCCAATCTCACTCAGCCACAAGCTAGTTCGTCGTTTGGCAGAACTTCGTAAGTCTGGTGAAACCAGCTATCTCCGTCCAGATGCTAAATCACAAGTTACAGTTGAGTATGATGAAAATGACCGTCCGGTACGTGTGGACACAGTCGTGATTTCAACTCAGCACGATCCAGAAGTTAGCAATGAACAAATTCACAATGATGTGATTAGCAAGGTTATCAAAGAGGTGATCCCGGCTTCTTACTTGGATGAACAAACAAAATTCTTCATCAATCCAACTGGTCGTTTTGTAATCGGTGGACCTCAAGGGGACTCAGGTTTGACTGGTCGTAAGATTATCGTGGATACCTATGGTGGCTACTCTCGCCATGGTGGTGGTGCCTTCTCTGGTAAAGATGCGACGAAGGTGGACCGTTCAGCCTCTTATGCAGCTCGCTACATTGCCAAGAACATCGTTGCAGCAGGTCTTGCTAAGAAGGCAGAAGTGCAATTGGCCTACGCTATCGGTGTTGCGCAGCCTGTTTCTGTCCGTATCGATACTTTTGGTACTGGAACGGTAGCTGAAAGCAAGCTTGAAAAAGCAGCGCGTCAAATCTTTGACCTTCGCCCTGCAGGAATTATCCAAATGCTGGATCTCAAACGTCCAATTTACCGTCAAACAGCGGCTTATGGACACATGGGACGTACAGATATTGACCTTCCTTGGGAACGTTTGGACAAGGTAGACGCTTTGAAAGAAGCTGTGAAATAAAACTAAAAGATTGGTAGAAACTACCAATCTTTTTTTGCAAAAGAAAACCAGCTTTTGGCTGGTCTTCTTATTTTATAGGGATTGAAATCTCAATCAATTTATCAGAATAAAGCGTCTTGATATTGGCTTCATCAATGCTTTCCTTGTCGATTTTACGTTTTAAGAAGAAGTCTTGGATAGTTTCGATTTCAGGTTCACGAATAGCACGGTGTTTGTTGGAAATGAGGATTTCATAGTGAAGCGGGGCTTGTGTGAAAACTACATCTGTGTTTCCAGCAGAATAGACCTCGACAAGAGTTGCGTCTGTGCTTTCTAATTGGCTTTTAACAAGTTGCGAGTGTGAGTTTGTCGTATTGATAAGCTTCATAACAGTTCCTCCGATTTTCTAACTCTATTATAGCACTTTTTGGATAAAATCGTGTATTTTAGTCAATTTTATGCTGGATTTTCCAAGCTTCTATTCCCCATTTATGGCTACCACGTTTGAGTTTTTCAATTGCTTCATCAACAGGAAACCAAGTAATATGATTAAAATCTTCTAATGGTTTTTGTACTTTTTGGAAAGAAGTAGCTTCATAGAGATAAGCTGGGTTGTAGTAGTAGGTATCACGGTGGCGAGAGTAGAAATATTCATCAGCTTGCCCATAATAGGTTCCAATCTCAGCTGTAAAGCCAAGTTCTTCGATTAGTTCTCTCTTCAGTGCTTCTTGATGATCTTCGCCTGCTTCAATTTCTCCACCTGGCAAGAACCAAGCACCATTGGGAGCTTGAACTAAGACAATTTGTTTTTTTTCTGCATCCGGAATAACTGCGTACACACCATAGCGGGGCTGGTAGGTTACATTCTCTTTTTTAACGCCAAAAGTTGGGTTTGCCATTGCATTTTCCTCATTCTCTAGTATCTTTATTATTATCATAATGGACGAGGGGCAAGCTGTCAAGGTTTTGAATTTATTTTAGTAAAAAAAGTGCAGAAAATGATAGACTTTCTGCACTTGTTAGATAGATTTATTCTTCTATTTCAGAAGCAATCTCTTCTGTTTTCTCAGTTTTTTTGGCAGATTTGATTTGAATATTACCATTACTTGTCATAACTGCCTTGAGGGTTTTCTCACTTGGATTTTCAAGGTAGAAGTCAGTGATGGCATCCTCGATATAGTCTTGAATGGTGCGGCGGAGTGGGCGCGCCCCCATTTTTGGATCATAACCTAGGTCAACCAACTTTTCCTTGACTTTGTCAGTCACATCGAGGTGGATATTGTTGCTAGAGAGGCGTTTGTTGACATCCGCTAGCATGAGTTCGACGATTTGGAGAAGGTTGTCCTTGCTGAGAGGTTTAAATTCGATGATGCCGTCAAAACGGTTCATAAACTCAGGACTAAAGAAGTTACCAAGTTCACCAAGAACAGAATTAGTACGTCCTTCACGAGCAGCTCCAAACCCAACACTGGCTTCGGCCTTACCCGTACCGGCATTTGAGGTCATAATAATGATAGCATCCTTAAAGCTAACTGTTCGTCCTTGCCCATCTGTCAAACGACCATCGTCCAAGACTTGAAGGAACATGTGCATCACATCTGGATGGGCTTTCTCGACCTCATCGAGAAGGATAAGAGAATATGGATTGCGACGAACTTTTTCTGTTAATTGACCAGCTTCATCATAGCCGACATAACCTGGAGGGGCTCCGACTAATTTAGCCACACTGTGTTTTTCCATGTATTCACTCATATCAAAGCGAATCATGCTGTCAGCAGAACCAAAGAGTTCAATGGCTAGTTGTTTAGAGAGTTCTGTCTTACCGACACCAGTTGGTCCGACAAAGAGGAAACTTCCGATTGGGCGGTTAGGAGTTCCAAGACCAACACGATTACGACGGATGGCCTTGGCAATCTTATCAACAGCTTCATCTTGTCCGATAACATGGGCCTTGAGGTCGTCTGCTAGATGGATAAGCTGAGACTGTTCTTTTTCTTTTAGCTCCCCAACAGGGATATTAGTTTTCTGCTCAATGATATGCTCAATGGTTTTCTCGCTAATGATAGGAGTATCCTGGTCAGTCACCTTGTTTTTCTGCATTTCCTTGTACTTGGCAATCTGATCGCGGAAATAGGCAGCCTTTTCAAAGTCTTCCTCTCGAGTAGCCTGAGCCTTGAGATTCTCAGCTTCAATTAAACGCTGATCAATCACTTTAGGATCAACAAAGTTCAGCGTCAGATTCATCTTAGAACCAGCTTCATCCAACAGGTCAATAGCCTTGTCTGGCAAGAAGCGGTCTTGGATATAGCGGTTGGAAAGATTTGCAGCAGCTTCGATAGCAGCATCAGTATACTTGACGTGATGGTAGTCTTCGTATTTCTTTTGAACCCCTTTAAGGATGATAATGGTTTCTTCGACAGTTGGTTCATCTACCTTGACAGGCTGCATACGGCGCTCTAGGGCAGCGTCTTTTTCAATGATACGGTATTCATTGAGAGTAGTGGCACCGACCATTTGCAATTCACCACGGGCAAGGGCTGGTTTGAGGATATTTCCTGCATCTATATTGCCATCGCCTGCTGACCCTGCACCAACAATTTCATGGATTTCGTCGATAAAGAGGATGATGTCCTCGCGTTTGCGAATTTCTTCCATGAGCTTTTGCATTCGTTCTTCAAATTGGCCTCGAATCCCTGTTCCTTGGACTAGACTGACCACATCCAGACGGATGACCTGCTTGCCTTGGAGTTTATGGGGAACATCGCCATCAACAATCTTCTGAGCTAGACCTTCAACAACGGCTGTTTTACCAACACCTGGTTCTCCGATAAGGACAGGGTTGTTCTTGGTTCGACGGTTGAGGATTTCGATAACGCGGATAATCTCCTCATCTCGACCAATAACAGGGTCAATATCTCCCCGACGAGCAATCTCAGTAATATTGATACCATATTCCTCTAAGAGTCCTCTTTCTTGGCTAGGAGGTGTTTGAAGTGGGCCGCGGTTTTGAGGCCCATAGCCACCGCTTCCTCCGTATCCCCCACCAGATTGAGTTGGAGGGACGTTATTAGAAGAAGGTTTGAAATTGTTCAAATCATTGAAAAAGTCGCCGAAGGGATCAAAGTCATGATTATTTAAGTCAGTCATTCCTTTAAAGAGGGTATTATTTGGATCTGTTTTGATAATTTTATAGCAATTTTGACAGAGATCAATTTGCTTTTGCTGTCCATTGATATTGGTATACAGATGAATTGTTGAGTCGTTAATTTTACAGTTTTGACAGAGCATACATCTACCTCATTTCATTCTTATTTTTGGCCTAAGAAAAAAGGTCAAAAATAGTCAAAGTTTTATACTCTCATTATAGCATGATTAAGATGTAAAGCAAGTAAAAAGATTGGGAAGTGATCGTTTTTAAAAGAGGGATTCATGGAGAATCCAGCGGCATTAAAGGTAAGAAAAAATCCCATTTGTGGTGACAAAAAGGATTCTCATTCATCGGGCCTTACTGCCCGTTGTTTTTATATTAGTAAAGGAGTTCGTAGATCTCCATTGCAATCAAATCAATGCTATCAAAAGTATAAGTTTCACGAGCCTCTACATCGCGAAGGGTGAAGAGTGATCCGTTTTCTTCGTCGTGGCTGTATGCAACTTCTGCGACAACAACACCTTCACGTTCAAAATTACGTTTTAGATTTCCACCATCTTTTGTCATTGCTTCTAGGCGGTTAATGATTCTAACCAAATGTGATTCCATTTTGATTCTCCTCCATTTCTTATCGTTTCTATTTTACCATAAACAAGAGGTAGTTGACTAGAAAAAAACTGTGATTTCTCTCTATTTCTCTATTCTATCAAGTTAATTGGTAAAATTAGAGAAAAAGGATTGCATTTTAATTCAATTTATGTTATAATAATACAATCTAATATATAGAAAGTTGATTGAATATGAATTTTTCTTTTTTACCAAAGTATTTACCGTATTTTAACTATGGTGCTCTGATTACCGTGTTAATTTCCATCTTTGTTGTCTGCTTAGGAACTATTATAGGTGTGTTACTGGCCTTTGCTCAGCGATCACGCCTCAAACCTCTCGTTTGGTTTGCAAATGTGTATGTTTGGATCTTCCGTGGAACTCCGATGATGGTTCAGATTATGATTGCCTTTGCTCTTATGCATATCAATGCTCCGACTATTCAAGTGGGAATTTTAGGAGTTGATCTTTCTCGTTTGATTCCTGGTATTCTGATTATTTCTATGAACAGTGGAGCTTACGTTTCAGAAACCGTTCGTGCGGGGATCAATGCGGTTCCTAAAGGGCAGTTAGAGGCCGCATATTCTCTCGGTATTCGTCCGAAAAATGCCATGCGTTATGTCATTTTGCCACAGGCTATCAAAAATATTCTTCCGGCGCTGGGAAATGAATTTATCACCATTATCAAGGATAGTTCTCTCTTGTCTGCGATTGGGGTGATGGAGTTGTGGAATGGTGCAACGACTGTAGCAACAACAACTTATTTACCGTTGACTCCTCTTTTATTTGCAGCCTTTTACTACTTGATTATGACCTCTGTTTTGACAGTGGCGTTGAAAGCATTTGAAAAACATATTGGACAAGGAGACAAGAAATAATGACAGAAACCTTGATTAAAATTGAAGAACTACATAAGTCTTTTGGGAAAAATGAAGTTTTAAAAGGCATCAACCTTGAGATTAAACGAGGAGAAGTTGTGGTCATTATCGGTCCGTCAGGGAGCGGGAAATCAACTCTCCTTCGTTCGATGAATCTCCTTGAAGAAGCAAGTAAAGGTAAGGTTATCTTTGAAGGAGTTGATATCACAGATAAGAAAAATGACCTTTTTGCTATGCGTGAAAAGATGGGCATGGTATTCCAACAATTCAACCTCTTTCCCAATATGACAGTGATGGAAAATATCACTTTGTCACCAATTAAAACCAAAGGAGAAAGCAAGGAAGTTGCAGAGAAAAGAGCACAGGAACTGTTAGAAAAAGTTGGCTTACCAGATAAGGCAACGGCCTATCCACAGAGTTTGTCAGGTGGACAGCAACAACGGATTGCTATTGCACGTGGACTTGCTATGGAACCAGATGTTTTGCTCTTTGATGAGCCGACTTCAGCCCTAGACCCTGAGATGGTTGGGGAAGTCCTAGCTGTTATGCAAGACCTCGCTAAATCAGGGATGACTATGGTGATTGTGACGCATGAAATGGGCTTTGCGCGTGAGGTGGCAGATCGTGTTATCTTTATGGCGGATGGAGTTGTTGTCGAAGATGGAACGCCAGAAGAGATTTTCGATCAAACAAAAGAACAACGGACCAAGGAATTTTTGAGTAAGGTTTTGTAAGACCTCATTTTTAGAAGAAATGGAGTAGGCATCATGGCTTCCAGTAAAGAATATTTAGATTTTATTCTCGAACAGCTATCAGAGCTAGAGGAGATGAGTTATCGTCAAATGATGGGTGAGTATATCCTTTATTATCGTGGGAAGATTATTGGGGGAATTTATGATAATCGTTTGTTACTGAAGCCTGTGAAGGTGGTCATGGATCAATTGGAACAGACTAGGCTTGAACGACCTTATGAAGGAGCCAAAGAGATGATTTTACTAGAAGACCTTGAAGATAAGTCATTTTTAGCGAGACTGATCAAGGATATGTATGAAGTCTTACCGGCTCCAAAAATTAAAAAGAAAGCATGACAGATTTACCTAATATCAATAGGCACTAAAAGCTCGACAAGAGCTTTTTCTTATAGTTTCAAACTATAAGGGCTATTAGTCAGGAAGTGTTAGAATGGCAAGGTATTTTTTGATATAATAGAGGATATTTGACAGAAAAGAGAAGTGATATGACACAGATTATTGATGGGAAGGCTCTTGCAGCTAAGTTACAAGGACAGTTAGCTGAAAAGACTGCCAAACTAAAAGAAGAAACAGGTTTAGTTCCAGGTTTGGTGGTGATTTTGGTTGGGGACAATCCAGCCAGCCAAGTCTACGTTCGCAATAAGGAACGATCAGCCCTTGCTGCTGGCTTCCGTAGTGAAGTAGTGCGAGTTCCAGAGACCATTACCCAAGCGGAATTATTAGACTTGATTGCCAAATACAATCAAGATCCAGCTTGGCATGGGATTTTGGTCCAGTTGCCTTTACCAAAACATATTGACGAAGAGGCAGTTTTATTAGCCATTGACCCCGAAAAAGACGTGGATGGTTTCCATCCCCTAAACATGGGGCGTCTCTGGTCTGGGCATCCAGTTATGATTCCTTCGACACCTGCAGGGATTATGGAGATGTTTCATGAGTATGGGATTGAGCTAGAAGGTAAAAATGCAGTCGTTATTGGTCGTTCGAATATCGTTGGAAAACCGATGGCCCAGCTTCTTTTAGACAAGAATGCTACTGTTACTCTAACTCATTCCCGTACAAAAGATCTAGCTCAAGTAGCATCGCAAGCGGATATTCTTGTCGTAGCTATCGGTCGTGCCAAGTTTGTGACTGCTGACTTTGTCAAACCAGGTGCAGTTGTCATTGATGTAGGGATGAACCGAGATGAAAATGGCAAGCTTTGTGGAGATGTTGACTATGATGCCGTTGCACCACTTGTCAGTCACATCACGCCAGTACCTGGTGGAGTTGGCCCTATGACCATTACCATGCTGATGGAGCAAACCTATCAAGCAGCGCTTCGTACACTGAACAAGGATTAGGAAAATGAAATTCGTATTTGATCTGGATGGGACGCTGTCTTTCGACTATATGACCATAGATGAGGAGATTAAGCAGGTTCTTTTAAAGGCTAGCGATTATGGACACGAGGTTGTATTTGCCTCAGCTCGCTCATATCGGGATTGTTTGGGCTTATTAGGTACCGATCTCAGTCAGCGCTTGGTTATAGGTTTGAATGGTGGCGTAGCCTATCATCTGGGGAAGGCTATCTTCGAAAGGAATCTCGATGCTAGAGTTTATCAGGCGCTAGTGGATTATTGCCAGACCTACAATCTCCCTTTTTTTGCAGATGATTGCTTTGACTATAGCGGTCAGATTGTAGAGAAGATTCCATTTATCTCCAGTGTAGATCCCCTAAAGGTGGCTCGTCATCAGAAACTTGAGGACTTGGGTACTCCGATTAAGGTAGTCGTCTATATGGGTGAACATGAGGATTTGCTTGATGATCTGCTAGGTCAGTTAGAAAGACTGGGGCAGGCTCATCTCTCCTATCATGTGCATGAAAAGTGCCTTTATGTTAATCCCTTGGATACTCATAAGGCAACAACTGTTGAAAAGTTATGTGGGGAGAACTTCATCGCTTTTGGAAATGACCAAAACGATATTGAACTATTTAAAACGTCTCTCTATTCTGTCCAGATAGGAGATTTTGCTGGCCTTACTCCATATGCAGATGAAACGTTAGAGCTAAAAGGAGAACCTTCTCCAGCAGTAGCAGCTAAAATCTTACAGACTTTTGCGGAATTTAAGGGAAAATAGATAAAAGGAGGTTTGCCCCTCCTTTTGTAGTATAATGGAGTGAGGTGATTAGATGATTTTAAAAATTTATAATGTAGAATATAGTTTACAATGGGATGGAATATACTACTTAGCACTATTTGATTATCCAAATATTCAAGAGTGGGAATTAGAAAAAATTGCTAAATTTATAGCTTACGAAAAACTTCATAAACGTCAAACAAGTATCGAGTGTGCTGATTCTTGTTTAAAAAAAGAGATTTTAGATTACATCTGTCAGCATCCCTTTCTTCCACCATTTACCCCTACAGATAAAAGAGTAGCTTCGACTTATGACCTACATAAGAGGTTAGTGACTTCAGACTACTGTAGTCATACTACGACTATAGATGCAGCGATTTCTATTTTTAAAACAGGTCAGCTCTTATCTGCTGTGAAAGCCTTTAGGCGAGATGCTGAGGAGTTGGTTTTGGATAGTCGAAATGCTGCATCTGATCCGAAAGATTATTTTGACTATGTCATGTTAGGATGGTCAAATACAAGTTCTGGTTATCGATTGGCGATGGAGCGTTTATTAGGTCGAGCTCCCTCAGAGAAAGAATTACAAGATAAGTTTATTCCTGGAGTAAGTTTTCATTTTATCTATACAGATTTGATTAAAGTTCCTGGTTATATTTTTGATGGTTACCATGTTGCAAAAATTAAGGACATGCTTAATTTATTAAGTGAGTTGTATATTTGCATTATTCCAACTCATAATAAGTGCCAATTTGAAAATATTATTCCAACTAAAATACAAGATAGGGTGCATTATCTTGACTATGCTGGAGAAGACTTAGAAGAGTGGACTAAGAAAGTCTATCAAGTTGTTTTAAAACAATCAGATAAAGGATAGTTGAGGGAAAAACGATGAAAGTGATTGATCAAGCTTTACTAGAAAAAGTCATTATTGAACGGCCTTGTCACAGCCATAAAGGAGATTACGGTCGCCTGCTCTTGCTGGGAGGGACCTATCCTTATGGGGGAGCTATCATCATGTCAGCCATTGCAGCTGTCAAAAGTGGGGCAGGGTTGGTGACTGTTGGCACGGATAAGGAAAATATTCCGGCTCTGCACAGTCATTTACCTGAGGCCATGGCATTTTCTCTTCAAGATCAGCAATTGTTAAAAGAGCAGTTGGAAAAGGCAGAAGTTGTCTTGCTAGGTCCGGGTTTGCGAGAGGATGCATTCGGAGAAGAACTCGTAAAACGGGTCTTTGACAGCCTTAGAAAAGACCAGATTTTGATTGCAGACGGCGGTGCTTTGGGCATCTTAGCAAACGGCCAGTTACCATTTCCTTCCAGTCAGCTCATCCTAACTCCCCACCAAAAGGAATGGGAAAGACTGTCTGGTATAGTTCTTGACCATCAAAATAAAGATACGACTGCTAGTGCTCTTTCAGCTTTTCCTCAAGGAACGATTCTAGTTGAGAAAGGTCCGGCAACTCGTATCTGGCAAGTCGGTCAGCCTGAATATTATCAGTTACAGGTTGGAGGCCCCTATCAAGCAACTGGTGGAATGGGAGATACACTGGCTGGTATGATTGCAGGTTTTGCAGGTCAGTTTCACCAAGTCAGCCTCTGTGAAAGAGTGGTGGTAGCGACTTACCTTCATTCAGCTATCGCGCAAGAACTAGCTCAAGAAAACTATCTTGTCTTGCCAACAGAAATTAGCAAGCTACTTCCGAAAGCAATGAAAAAAATATCTCAAAAAGGCACCTAATACCTTGGTTGTCTTTTTATGTTGATGTAGCTTTGTTGATATATTTTTCAAATACCTCAGAACCAGCGACAAACTGCTGAACTTGCGTGAAATTCTCACTTTTAAGGTCTTGATTTTTACTCAAACTCGCAAGGAAAGTGAGATTGTTATCAAAGTTGAGGGGTGTCAAATCATGCTTTTTTTGATATAATTTTTAATGATGAATGCGAGAAATGATCGGTATGTAGTCGTTGATTTAGAGGCGACCAGCACCGGAAGCAAGGCAAAAATTATTCAAGTAGGCATTGTGGTGATTGAGAATGGTGAAATCATAGATCAGTATGCGACCGATGTCAATCCCCACGAACCCTTGGATTCTCATATCAAAGAATTAACGGGTCTGACCGATCAGCGTTTGGCTGCGGCACCAGAGTTTTCTCAAGTGGCCGGAAAAATTTTTGAATTGGTTAAGGACGGTATTTTTGTTGCGCACAATGTACAGTTTGATGCTAACCTTCTTGCAGAATTCCTCTTTTTGGAAGGATATGAATTGCGTACACCGCGGGTGGATACAGTTGAGCTTGCCCAAGTTCTATATCCTCAGTTTGAAAAATACAATCTAGGTATCCTTTGTCAAGAGTTGGGCATTGAGCTGGAACATGCCCATACTGCCCTGTCAGATGCTCAGGCAACAGCTGAACTCTTGCTTTACATGCGTCAAAAACTTTTTGAGCTACCTAAAGGGCTTTTAGAAAGCTTATTAAACCTTGCAGACAACCTTCTCTATGAAAGTTATCTGGTGATTGAGGAGGTCTATCAGCAACAATCTCTCTTATCTTCGCCAGACTTGATGGAGCTTCATGGGCTTTTCCTCAAAAAGGAAAGCAAAGGCTTAGTCCCACGAAAGTTATCCAAAGATTTTGCTAAAAACATTTCTTTATTGGGGCTGGAGGAGCGACCGCAACAGTTGGAATTTGCGGAGAAGATTGAGCAATTATTGGAAGAACACCAGACTTCCTTTATCCAAGCCCAAACAGGACTGGGCAAGACTTATGGTTATCTTCTCCCAGCTTTGAACTTGGAGAGTCAAGCAGGTATCCTAGTGAGTGTTCCGACCAAAATTCTTCAAAATCAAATCATGCAAGAAGAAGGTCAGCGCTTAAAAGAGGTCTTCCACCTGGAAATTCATAGTCTCAAGGGGCCTCAAAATTACTTGAAATTGGATGCCTTTCACCGAGTTCTCTATCGATCAGAGTCCAATCGCCTCTTCACACGCTTTAAAATGCAACTGCTCATCTGGCTAACAGAGACAGAGACAGGTGACTTGGACGAAATCGGGCAGCTTTATCGCTACCAGCACTTTCTGCCAGAACTAGTCCACGATAGCAAGCTTTCAAAGAAAAGTTTATTTGCTACAGAGGATTTTTGGAAACGAGGGCAGGAAAAGGCCAAGACCAGTCGTGTTCTTCTGACCAATCATGCCTATCTGGTCACTCGTTTGGAAGACAATCCGGAGTTTGTTGACAACCGTTTGGTAATTTTGGATGAAGCTCAAAAAATATTGCTAGCTCTTGAAAATCTGGCCCAGCAGGCTTATCGCCTTGAGGAACTTGTAACCCAGCTTGATAAGTCCTTGGAGACAGAGGAAGATTTGGTTCAGAAGCGCTTGCTTGAGAGTATCGGCTTTGAATGTCGTTACTTGATGGAGCACTATCAGTCAGGTCTGAAGAATGGAAAGTGGTTGGATTCTCTTGAAGAGTTGCGCCAACATTTTTCGGAGTTAACTCTCCCAGAGTATCGAGAACTTGCAAACTTTTTCACCTCGGATCGTGAATTTTGGCTTGCTACAGCAGAGAAATCGAGCAAGGATGTCTTGATTTGTTCAAGTAAAAAAGGCCGCTTTATACTAGCAGACTTATTGCCAGAAGATTGTAGACTCCTAGGAGTATCGGCCACTCTTGAAATCAGCAATCGGGTTTCCTTAGCAGATTTATTGGGATTTCCAGACGCTCCGCTTGTTAAACTTGATGTAGCAAAACAGGAGCAACAAGAAGTCTTTCTAGTCAATGATTTTCCTCTTGTGACAGAAGTTTCGCCTTTTGACTATGCTCGTGAAGTGGCTTCTGTTATTCGAAGCTTACAAGCCTTTCAAGAACCCTTATTGGTTTTGTTTACTTCAAAAGAAATGCTGCTGGCAGTCTCGGACCTGCTCGACCAACCGCATCTAGCTCAGTATAAAAATGGGGAACCAAGCCAACTGAAAAAACGTTTTGAAAAAGGTGAACGCCAGATCTTGCTTGGAACAGGTAGTTTCTGGGAAGGAGTTGATTTTTCAACCCATCCTTGCGTGATCCAAGTGATTCCGAGATTGCCTTTCCAAAATCCCCATGAACCGTTAACCAAGAAATTAAACCAAGAACTGCGTCAAGAAGGGAAAAATCCTTTCTATGATTATCAGTTACCGATGGCGATCATTCGGTTAAAGCAAGCCCTTGGTCGTACTGTTAGACGATCTGACCAAGGTTCGATTGCTGTAATCTTAGACAGTCGTGTTGTCAGCAAGCGTTACGGCAAACAAATCGCTCAGACCTTGTCAAAAGAAAGGGATGTTCAGGTTCTTTCTAGAGAACAGCTAGAGCCTGCTGTAGCTGATTTTCTCCAATCTCGTCGCAATAGAATGAAAGAAAAATCCCAGAAAGAGAAAAGGTAAAAAATATGAAACGTTCACTCGACTCTCGAGTCGATTATAGCCTCCTCCTACCAGTGTTTTGTTTACTGGTGATTGGAGTAGTGGCCATTTATATAGCAGTTAGTCATGACTATCCAAATAATGTATTACCAATTCTAGGTCAGCAAATCGCTTGGATTTCCTTGGGGCTTGTCATTGGTTTTGTGGTCATGTTCTTTAATACCGAGTTTTTATGGAAGGTGACTCCTTATCTTTATGGCTTAGGGCTAGCTTTGATGGTCCTCCCACTTGTTTTCTACAATCCAAATCTTGTAGCGTCAACGGGTGCCAAGAACTGGGTATCAATTGGCGGAACGACACTTTTTCAGCCTTCGGAGTTCATGAAGATTTCCTATATCTTGATGTTGGCTCGAGTCATCGTACAATTCACTCAAAAACACAAGGAATGGCGACGGACTATTCCCTTGGATTTCCTATTGATTGGTTGGATGATTGCTTTTACCATCCCAGTCTTGATCCTCTTAGCCCTACAAAGTGACTTGGGGACTGCCTTGGTCTTTGTAGCTATTTTTTCCGGTATGGTTCTCCTTTCAGGTGTTTCGTGGAAGATTATCATTCCTGTTTTTGCGACAGGAGTGACTGCTGTTGCAGGCTTCATGGCCATCTTTATAAGCAAGGATGGACGTGCCTTCTTGCATCAGATTGGGATGCCAACTTACCAGATCAACCGCATCTTGGCTTGGCTCAATCCCTTTGACTTTGCACAAACAACAACATATCAACAGGCGCAGGGACAAATTGCGATTGGAAGTGGTGGCTTGTTTGGGCAAGGTTTCAATGTGTCCAATCTCCTCATTCCAGTACGTGAGAGTGATATGATTTTCACCGTAATTGCAGAAGACTTTGGCTTTATTGGTTCAGTCTTTGTGGTTGCTTTATACTTGCTTCTCATCTACCGTATGTTGAAGATTACGCTCAGGTCAAATAACCAGTTCTACACCTATATTTCGACTGGTTTTATCATGATGCTGCTCTTCCATATCTTTGAAAATATCGGTGCCGTGACAGGCTTACTTCCTTTGACAGGGATTCCTCTACCATTTATTTCTCAAGGGGGCTCCGCAATTATTAGTAACCTCATTGGTGTCGGTCTCCTCTTGTCTATGAGTTACCAAACCAATCTAGCAGAAGAGAAAAGTGGAAAAGTTCCGTTCAAACGAAAGAAAGTCGTCCTAAAACAAATCAAATAAGGAGGCCACTATGGCAACAGTAGCAGTTATCTTAGCCCAGGGTTTTGAAGAAATCGAAGCCTTGACAGTAGTCGATGTCTTGCGTCGAGCAAACATTTCTTGTGATATGGTAGGATTTGAAGAGCAGGTAACAGGATCGCATGGCATTCAGGTGAAAGCCGACCGTATCTTTGATGGCGATTTGTCCGACTATGACTTGGTCGTTCTTCCAGGCGGCATGCCAGGCTCAGCTCACCTACAGGATAATCAAGCCCTCATTTCACAGATTAAAGCATTTGATCAAGTAGGAAAGAAAATTGCTGCCATCTGTGCAGCCCCAATTGCTCTTCATCAAGCAGGTATCCTGAAAGACAAGCACTTTACTTGTTATGACGGAGTTAGGGAGCAAATTACTGACGGAATTTATCAAAAGCAAACAGTGGTTGTAGATGGCAATCTAACAACCAGCCGAGGACCGTCAACTGCCCTTGCCTTTGCCTATGAGTTGGTAGAGCAATTAGGAGGAGATGCCGAAAGTTTACGAGACGGCATGCTCTATCGAGATGTCTTTGGAAATCAACTGTAAGACGAGAGTTCGGCTCTCGTTTTTTTATTTGGTCTATGTCTAAAAAATGTTTCATATGATTGTCTTGCGATTTTATATCAAACTTTTATAAATCAATCAAGCTTCGTCTAGTATAAGAAGGAAATCTATCTCTAGAAATGTTAGTGTTTTCAAGTTGTTAGATAGAATACTTCAGATTGTTACTGAAATCAATAGATTCATGAAAAAGATATAATATTCAATAAATGCTATATTAAACGGTCTTATCATGCGAATTAATCTGCTTGTATTAATTTGAAATATAAAGTACTTTCTCTGTAATATAATTGAAACGTGTTACTAGTATATTAAAATTAGTAAGAATTTTTTGCATATACGAAACTGGGGGAGTGATATGTTGGAAACTTTCGGAAAAATATTCAAAGTCATTAGAGAATCAAAAAAAATGTCCCTGAAAGAGGTGGCTGCTGGTGATATTTCCGTGGCTCAGCTATCCCGTTTTGAACGGGGAGTTAATGGAATCACACTTGATTCTTTTTATTGTTGTTTAAAAAATATGGCCGTTTCCCTAGAGGAGTTTCAGTATGTTTACCATAATTACATTGATTCAGATGATGTGCTGTTCTCAAAAAAAGTAGCTGATGCATATCAGGAAAACAATGTTGTCAAGCTCCAAAATATTTTGTCAAGCTCAGAAGCTTTGACCGAACAGTTTCCTGAGAAGAAGAACTATAAACTCAATACGATCATTGTCAGAGCCCTTCTGTCTTCCTGTTGCTCAGATTTTCAGATTAGCAAGAAGGATATAGAATTTCTGACGGATCATCTCTTTTCTGTTGAGGAGTGGGGACGTTATGAACTCTGGCTCTTTACAAACAGTGTTGATTTGATGACCTTGGAAACGTTGGAAACCTTCGCTAGTGAGATGATCAATCGTACCCAGTTTTATAACAACCTACCTGAAAATCGCCGCCGTATTATCAAGATGCTACTTAATGTCATTAGCGTCTGTATAGAAGGAAACCATCTGCTAGTTGCTATGAGGTTTCTCAATTATCTCGACCACTCTAAAATCCCTGAAACAGATCTATATGATCGAACGCTGATTAAGTATCATAGGGCTCTGTATGCCTACAAGGTTGGAAATACTAATGCTCTCAGTGACATCGAGCAATGCCTATCTTTTTTTGAATTTTTAGATTCCTTTGGTGTTGCCCAAAAGCTTAAAGAACAGTTTGAAAGAATTTGCCTTTCATAGTTGTAGATGTGCAACAAAAAATGATCATTTTGAAAAATATACTAGAATAAGGGCATAACTTTATACTAAATTCAGAAGGAGGCTTTATGATGGAGAAAAAGATTCATTATAAGATGCATAAAGTTAAGAAAAACTGGGTAGCCATTGCTTTGACTACCTTGGCCCTTATTGTAGCACCAAAGGTACTTGGTCTAGAACCAGGCGTTGTCCATGCGGATGATGTAAAGCAGGTTGTAGTTCAAGAACCTGCTACAGCTCAGACTAGTGGTCCGGGTCAGCAAACTCCAGCCCAAGCTAAAATAGCATCTGAGCAAGAAGCAGAAAAAGCAACCCCTGCAGACAAGGTGACAGGCGATGCTACTGCTAGTGATAAGTCTGCTAAACCAGCAGAAAATACAGAAGCAACAGTTCAAACCAATGCTCAAGAGCCTGCTAAACCAGCAGATACGAAAGAAGCATCTACAGAAAAGGCTGCTGTTGCTGAAGAAGTTAAAGCTGCTAATGCAATCACAGAAACTCCTAAAACAGAAGTAGCAGAGCAGAATAAACAAGCAGGGCCAACAACTGCCCAAGACCAAGAAGGCGACAAACGAGAAAAAACGGCTGTTGCAGACAAGATTGTTGCAAATCCAAAGGTTGCAAAGAAAGATCGCTTGCCCGAACCTGCTCAAAAACAAGGAGCAGTAGCTGAAAGAATGGTAGCAGATCAGGCTCAACCTGCACCTGTAAATGCTGACCATGATGATGATGTCCTATCTCATATTAAGACCATTGATGGTAAAAATTACTATGTTCAGGACGATGGTACAGTTAAAAAGAACTTTGCAGTTGAACTTAATGGTAGAATACTTTATTTTGATGCAGAAACTGGTGCCTTAGTTGATTCAAATGAATATCAGTTCCAACAAGGAACCAGCAGTCTCAATAATGAATTCTCCCAAAAGAATGCTTTCTATGGTACGACTGACAAGGATATTGAAACTGTAGACGGTTATTTGACAGCAGATAGCTGGTATCGTCCAAAGTTCATCTTAAAAGATGGAAAAACATGGACGGCATCGACAGAAACAGACTTACGTCCTCTTTTGATGGCTTGGTGGCCTGATAAACGTACTCAGATTAATTACCTCAACTATATGAACCAGCAAGGTCTGGGAGCAGGTGCTTTTGAAAACAAAGTGGAACAAGCTCTCCTGACAGGTGCTTCTCAGCAGGTTCAGCGCAAAATTGAGGAAAAAATTGGTAAAGAAGGCGATACCAAATGGTTGAGAACGCTGATGGGTGCCTTTGTCAAAACCCAGCCAAACTGGAATATCAAGTCAGAGTCTGAAACAACTGGTACTAAAAAGGACCACTTGCAGGGTGGAGCTTTGCTTTATACTAATAATGAGAAGAGCTCTCATGCTGACTCTAAGTTCCGTCTGCTTAACCGTACCCCTACTAGTCAAACAGGTAAACCTAAGTACTTCATTGACAAGTCAAACGGTGGTTATGAGTTCTTGCTCGCTAACGACTTTGACAACTCTAATCCAGCTGTTCAGGCCGAACAACTCAACTGGTTGCATTTTATGATGAACTTTGGAAGCATCGTAGCCAATGATCCGACTGCTAATTTTGATGGAGTTCGTGTCGATGCGGTGGACAATGTCAACGCAGACTTGCTCCAAATCGCATCTGACTACTTCAAGTCTCGCTACAAGGTGGGAGAAAGTGAAGAAGAAGCCATCAAGCATTTGTCTATCTTGGAAGCTTGGTCTGATAACGATCCTGACTACAACAAAGATACTAAAGGCGCTCAACTAGCAATTGACAACAAGCTACGCTTGTCCTTGCTTTATTCATTCATGCGTAATCTATCTATCCGTAGCGGAGTAGAGCCTACGATTACAAATAGTCTAAATGACCGTTCTTCTGAAAAGAAAAATGGCGAACGGATGGCTAACTATATCTTTGTTCGGGCTCATGACAGTGAAGTACAAACCGTTATTGCTGACATCATCCGGGAAAATATCAATCCAAATACGGATGGTTTGACCTTTACCATGGATGAACTCAAGCAAGCCTTCAAGATCTACAACGAAGATATGCGCAAGGCAGACAAGAAGTATACGCAGTTCAACATCCCAACCGCTCATGCTCTCATGCTCTCCAATAAAGACTCTATCACTCGGATCTACTATGGTGACCTCTATACCGATGATGGTCAATACATGGAGAAAAAATCTCCTTACCACGATGCTATTGATGCCTTGTTGCGTGCTCGTATTAAGTATGTAGCAGGTGGACAAGACATGAAAGTCACATATATGGGTGTACCTCGTGAGGCTGATAAATGGTCTTACAATGGTATTTTAACGTCTGTTCGCTACGGTACTGGTGCCAATGAAGCAACAGATGAAGGAACAGCAGAAACTCGTACTCAAGGGATGGCTGTGATTGCTTCTAACAACCCTAACCTGAAACTGAACGAATGGGATAAACTGCAAGTCAATATGGGAGCAGCCCACAAGAATCAATACTATCGCCCTGTGCTTTTGACGACCAAAGATGGCATTTCCCGCTATCTAACTGACGAAGAAGTGCCGCAATCGCTCTGGAAGAAGACAGATGCTAATGGTATTTTAACCTTTGATATGAATGATATTGCAGGCTATAGCAATGTACAGGTTTCTGGATATCTGGCTGTTTGGGTACCAGTTGGCGCTAAGGCAGATCAGGATGCTCGTACAACAGCAAGCAAGAAGAAAAACGCTAGTGGTCAGGTCTACGAATCTAGCGCAGCCCTTGATTCTCAGTTGATTTACGAAGGATTTTCTAACTTCCAAGACTTTGCAACCCGCGATGACCAATATACCAATAAAGTTATTGCTAAAAATGTCAACCTCTTCAAGGAATGGGGAGTAACTTCATTTGAGCTACCACCTCAGTATGTATCTAGCCAAGACGGTACTTTCTTAGATTCTATCATTCAGAATGGTTATGCCTTTGAAGACCGCTATGATATGGCGATGAGCAAGAACAATAAATATGGTTCTTTAAAAGATTTGCTCAATGCTCTTCGTGCGCTTCACAGTGTTAATATCCAAGCCATCGCGGACTGGGTACCAGACCAAATCTATAACCTACCAGGTAAGGAAGTGGTAACAGCAACACGTGTCAACAACTACGGAACCTACCGTGAAGGTGCAGAAATCAAGGAAAAACTCTATGTAGCTAATAGTAAGACCAATGGAACTGATTTCCAAGGTAAGTACGGTGGCGCCTTCTTAGATGAGCTCAAAGCTAAATATCCAGAAATCTTTGAACGAGTACAGATTTCCAATGGTCAAAAGATGACAACAGATGAGAAGATTACCAAGTGGTCGGCTAAGTACTTCAATGGTACCAATATCTTAGGTCGTGGTGCTTACTATGTTCTTAAAGACTGGGCTAGCAACGACTATCTCACTAACAGAAATGGCGAGATAGTATTGCCTAAGCAATTAGTTAATAAGAATGCTTACACAGGATTTGTTAGTGATGCCAATGGTACTAAGTTCTATTCAACTAGTGGTTATCAAGCTAAAAATTCCTTTATCCAAGATGAAAATGGAAATTGGTATTACTTCGATAAACGAGGCTATCTTGTAACAGGTGCTCATGAAATTGATGGCAAGCACGTTTATTTCTTGAAGAATGGTATTCAACTTCGTGATTCTATCCGTGAAGATGAAAATGGTAATCAGTACTACTATGATCAAACTGGTGCCCAAGTTCTCAACCGTTACTACACTACTGATGGTCAAAACTGGCGTTACTTTGATGCCAAGGGCGTTATGGCTCGAGGTCTTGTCAAGATAGGAGATGGACAGCAATTCTTTGATGAAAACGGCTATCAGGTTAAGGGCAAGATTGTGAGTGCTAAAGATGGCAAACTTCGTTACTTTGACAAGGATTCAGGAAATGCTGTTATCAATCGTTTTGCTCAAGGTGATAACCCAAGTGATTGGTACTATTTCGGAGCAGATGGAGTTGCAGTGACAGGTCTTCAAAAGATTGGTCAACAAACACTTTACTTTGACCAAGATGGCAAGCAAGTCAAGGGTAAAATCGTGACACTTTCAGATAAGAGTATCCGTTACTTTGATGCCAACTCAGGAGAAATGGCGGTCGGCAAGTTTGCTGAAGGTGCCAAGAACGAATGGTATTACTTAGACAAAACTGGTAAAGCAGTGACAGGTCTTCAAAAGATTGGCAAACAAACACTTTACTTTGACCAAGATGGTAAGCAAGTCAAGGGTAAAGTAGTAACTTTGGCTGATAAATCCATCCGTTACTTTGATGCCGACTCAGGAGAAATGGCAGTCGGCAAGTTTGCAGAAGGTGCCAAGAACGAATGGTATTACTTTGACCAAACTGGTAAAGCAGTGACAGGCCTTCAAAAGATTGACAAACAAACACTTTACTTCGACCAAGATGGCAAGCAAGTCAAGGGCAAAATCGTGACACTTTCAGATAAGAGTATCCGTTACTTTGATGCTAACTCAGGAGAGATGGCAACCAACAAGTTTGTCGAAGGTTCCCAAAATGAGTGGTACTATTTTGATCAAGATGGAAAAGCAGTGACAGGCTTGCAGCAGGTTGGTCAACAGACTCTCTATTTCACGCAAGACGGCAAGCAAGTCAAAGGAAAAGTTGTTGATGTGAATGGGGTTAGTCGATATTTCGATGCCAATTCAGGGGATATGGCTCGAAGCAAATGGATTCAACTTGAAGATGGAAGTTGGATGTATTTTGACCGCGATGGTAGAGGTCAAAACTTCGGAAGAAACTAATCGAATGTAGCTCAATAAAAATCAAACTTTATCTGATGATATACAAAAACGATAACACCTTAAAAGGACGTTATCGTTTTTTGCCTGTTTGGAGAATAAATTACAATTGAAAAGAAAGATGGAATCACTGGAAACTGAAATGAATTAACAAGAGATTCCATATTGGAATAATCTTTTTCTGCTCTCTAATGTGGTATTCAAAGCAATGAGGATTCTATTTTTAAAGTTTGGAAATCCAAAAGCGTTTCGTTTGCGAATAATGACGCGGTTGTTAGTAATTTCTATTTTTAAATTTGTACATTTGAGAGAAGAAAGATTTTGCTTGATTATTCATGGAGGAGCTATTCTTCACAAAAAGGCTCCATAGATGCAATAGTGTTTTACTCTCTATAGAAATTATAGAGCCGAAAAATCTAGGAAATCATCGCTTTTTTCATAAAAAAATGGTATAATGAAGGGTATGAAATATCACGACTATATATGGGATTTAGGTGGTACCCTATTGGATAATTATGAGACTTCTACTGCAGCCTTTGTAGAAACCTTAGCCCAATATGGAATAGAGCAAGAACACGACCGTGTCTACGAAGCCTTGAAGGTTTCGACAGCTTTTGCCATCGAGAAGTTTGCACCAGATATCGAGGATTTTTTAGAGAACTACAAAGAAAATGAAGCGCGTGAGCTAGAACATCCAGTTTTGTTTGAGGGAATTCCAGAATTACTCAAAGACATTTCGGACAAGGGTGGTCGCCATTTCTTGGTTTCTCATCGAAATGACCAAGTACTAGAACTTCTTGCTAAGACCCAGATAGCGAACTACTTCACCGAGGTGGTGACTGCTAGTTCTGGCTTTAAACGGAAACCAGATCCTGAGTCCATGATTTATTTACGTGATAAATATCATATTACATCTGGTTTGGTCATTGGTGACAGAAATATTGATGTAGAAGCAGGTAAAGCTGCTGGCTTAGATGCCTATCTTTTTAATAACGTTGCGACATTGAGACAAGCAATAGACATGTAAGAAAAGGGAAAAAATGACAGAAGAAATCAAAAATCAACAGGCACAGGATTATGATGCCAGTCAAATTCAAGTTTTGGAGGGACTTGAAGCTGTTCGTATGCGTCCAGGTATGTATATTGGATCGACATCAAAAGAAGGTCTTCACCATCTAGTATGGGAAATCGTTGATAACTCAATTGATGAAGCCCTAGCTGGGTTTGCTAGCCACATCCAAGTCTTTATAGAGCCAGATAACTCCATCACCGTTGTGGATGATGGACGTGGAATTCCTGTTGATATTCAGGAAAAGACAGGACGTCCCGCTGTTGAGACCGTCTTTACAGTCCTTCACGCTGGAGGAAAATTCGGCGGTGGCGGATACAAGGTCTCAGGTGGATTGCACGGTGTGGGGTCATCAGTAGTAAACGCTCTTTCAACTCAACTAGATGTTCATGTCCATAAAAACGGTAAGATTCATTACCAAGAATACCGTCGTGGTCATGTAGTTGCTGATCTTGAGGTGGTTGGAGATACGGATAAAACGGGAACAACAGTTCACTTCACACCAGATCCAGAGATTTTTACAGAAACAACAACTTTTGACTTTGAAAAATTAAACAAACGTATTCAAGAACTAGCCTTTTTGAACCGAGGTCTTCGAATCTCCATCACAGACAAGCGTGAAGGTCTTGAACAGACTAAACATTACCACTATGAGGGTGGGATTGCTAGCTATGTTGAATATATCAACGAGAACAAGGATGTGATCTTTGATACACCAATCTACACAGACGGTGAGATGGATGATATCACAGTTGAAGTAGCCATGCAGTACACAACCGGTTACCACGAAAACGTCATGAGTTTCGCCAATAATATTCATACCCATGAAGGTGGAACACATGAGCAAGGTTTCCGTACAGCGCTGACACGTGTTATCAATGATTATGCTCGTAAGAATAAGCTACTAAAAGACAATGAAGATAACCTAACAGGGGAAGATGTCCGTGAAGGCTTGACTGCAGTTATCTCTGTCAAGCACCCTAATCCGCAGTTTGAAGGACAAACCAAGACCAAACTGGGGAACAGTGAAGTGGTCAAGATCACCAATCGCCTCTTCAGCGATGCCTTCTCTGATTTTCTCATGGAAAATCCACAGATTGCCAAGCGTATCGTGGAAAAAGGAATCTTGGCTGCCAAGGCTCGTGTAGCTGCCAAGCGTGCGCGTGAAGTCACTCGCAAGAAATCTGGCTTGGAAATTTCCAATTTGCCAGGAAAGCTAGCAGACTGTTCTTCTAACAACCCTGCTGAAACCGAACTCTTCATCGTCGAAGGAGACTCAGCTGGTGGATCAGCCAAATCTGGTCGTAATCGTGAATTCCAAGCTATCTTGCCAATTCGTGGTAAGATCTTGAACGTTGAAAAAGCTAGCATGGATAAAATCCTTGCCAACGAAGAAATTCGAAGTCTCTTCACAGCCATGGGAACAGGATTTGGTGCAGAATTTGATGTCACTAAGGCTCGTTACCAAAAACTCGTTTTGATGACCGATGCCGATGTTGATGGAGCCCACATTCGAACACTCTTACTGACTCTGATTTACCGCTATATGAAACCAATTCTAGAAGCTGGATATGTCTACATTGCCCAACCGCCAATTTACGGAGTAAAAGTTGGAAGTGAGATCAAAGAATACATCCAGCCTGGTGCGGATCAAGAAATTAAACTCCAAGAAGCCTTAGCACGTCATAGTGAAGGGCGTTCAAAACCAACCATCCAACGTTATAAAGGTTTAGGAGAAATGGATGACCACCAATTGTGGGAAACAACCATGGATCCTGAACATCGCTTGATGGCGCGTGTTTCGGTAGATGATGCTGCCGAAGCAGATAAGATCTTTGATATGTTGATGGGGGACCGAGTAGAACCTCGTCGCGAATTTATCGAAGAAAACGCTGTTTACAGTACACTTGACGTCTAAAAAATGTGGGAAATAGTTCCCTTGGTTTAAAAAATATGATATAATCATTACGATTGTTTCTAGTATAAAAGGAGTTTGATATGTCTAATGGACAACTAATTTATCTAATGGTTGCGATTGCAGTCATTCTGATCTTAGCTTATGTAACAGCCCTCTTTTTACGTAAGCGTAATGTAAGCAGATTAACGGCCCTTGAAGAAAGAAAAGAAGAACTCTACAACCTTCCTGTAAATGATGAGGTTGAAGCCGTTAAAAACATGCACTTGATTGGTCAAAGTCAGGTAACCTTCCGTGAATGGAACCAAAAATGGGTTGATTTATCTCTAAACTCATTTGCTGATATTGAGAATCATCTTTTTGAAGCTGAAAGCTACAACAATTCTTTCCGTTTTTTCAAAGCTGCTCACAAGATTGATCAAATTGAAAGCCAAATCGGCTTGATTGAAGAAGATATTGCAGCTATTCGCAATGCCCTTTCTGATCTTGAAAAACAAGAATCTAAGAATAGTGGCCGTGTCCTTCATGCCTTGGACTTGTTTGAATCCCTTCAACATACCGTTGCAGAAGATTCGGAGAAATATGGTAAGGCCCTTCCTGAGATTGAGAAACAATTGGAAAACATCCAATCTGAATTTTCTCAATTTGTTACCTTGAACTCATCAGGTGACCCAGTTGAAGCCGCAGCAATCTTAGATGATACTGAAAATCATATTCTCGCTTTGACACACATCGTTGATCGAATTCCAGCTCTTGTTGAAACCTTGACAAAGGAACTGCCAGAACAATTGGCAGATTTGGAAGAAGGCTATCGTAAGCTGTTGGATGCCAACTACCACTTTACTGAAACAGACATTGAGTCACGTTTCCAACTTTTGCATGAATCTTTGAAAAATAATCAAGAAAATATTCGTCAGTTGGAATTGGACAATGCAGAGTATGAAAATAATCGCATTCAAGAAGAAATCAACGCACTTTATGATATCTTCACTCGTGAAATTGCAGCTCAAAAAGTGGTTGAAAGTCTTCTTTCGACATTACCAACTTATCTCAACCACTTGAAAGAAAATAATCAGGTGCTTGTTCAAGATCTTGAACGCTTGACTAAAACCTACCTTCTTCCTGAAAGTGATGGAAATCATGTTCGTCGTCTTCAAGCAGAATTGGCTGCACTTGATACAGCAATCATGGAAGTGACAGAGGATCAAGGTGAGTCAACACAAGCCTACTCGGCTCTTGAAGAACAGTTGGAAATGCTTCAAAGCAACCTCAAGGATATTGAGGATGAGCAAATCTCTGTTAGCGAACGACTTGCGCAAATCGAAAAAGACGACCTCAATGCTCGCCAAAAAGCAAATGTCTATGTGAACCGTTTGCATACTATCAAACGTTACATGGAGAAGAGAAACTTGCCAGGTATTCCTCAAAGTTTCTTGAAACTTTTCTTTACTGCAAGTCATAACACAGAAGATCTGATGGCAGAGTTAGAACAACCACAAGTGAATATTGAATCGGTTAAACGAATTCTTGAAGTCGCAACAAATGATATGGAAGCACTTGAAACAGAAACCTATGATATCGTTCAATATGCAACCTTGACTGAGCAACTCTTGCAATACTCAAACCGTTACCGTTCATTTGATGAGCGTATCCAAGAGGCCTTCAACGAGGCGCTTGAAATTTTTGAAAAAGAGTTTGACTACCAGGCATCATTTGAAAAAATTTCACAAGCTTTGGAAGTTGCTGAACCAGGGGTTACAAACCGTTTTGTAACTTCATATGAAAAAACACGTGAAGCGATTCGTTTTTAAAAATAGAAGCTTAGAAGATCTCTAAGCTTTTTTATTTTCCTAAAAAAAGACAGAATCCCTGTTTATCATTGAAATAATAGCCTCTATTTGATATGATGGAAATATGAAAAAAAATAGAGCGAAACGTGTTTCTCACGATAAAACGAGAAGGCTATTGCTTTCCCTTGTTGGAATCTTAGGAATTGCTACGATTCTATTAGGGAGTGCTATTGGTTATAAGCTACTACAAAAGCAATCTTACGAACAAAAAATTGAAGCGCTAAAAAGCGAAAAGGACCAGCAATTCAGCTCAGGTAGTCAGAAGGACCATTTCCGAAAAGGTCAAGCTGAGGTGATTGCCTACTACCCTCTGCAAGGAGAGGAAGTCATTGCGTCTATTAGAGAAAAAATCAACCAGGATATCAAAGAAAAGCTGGAAGATAAAGGGGATTTGGTTTTTTATTATACTGAGCAGTTGGATCCAGTCTTAAAGGGAGTTGTTGCTCGTAATATCAGCAAGCAAGTCTATGATTTGTCTGCATCAAAGGTTGAGGAAAAAGAAAAGACTTCTTTAGGGAAAATTTTCTTGACTGAAGACGGGAAAGATTTTGACCTCAGTAAACTCTTCAAAGATGCAAGCAAGGCTAAGGAACTCTTACTGAATCAAATCAAATCAACTCTAGAAGATAAGAAACTTGACCAGGCAAAAATTGATCAAGTTATAAAGAGCTTCACAGACCAAGAATTAACATCTTGGAGCTTTGATTATAAGGATAGTCAAATCATCCTTTATCCTGCTAATCCTGGAGAGACTGTTGAGGAAATTGCTTTGCCAATATCCAGTTTCTTTGATGTCATTGAGTCTTCTTATCTATTAGAAAAGGATGCTGAACTTTACCAAGCTTACTTTGCTAAGAAAAATAAAAAAGTTGTAGCCTTGACCTTTGACGATGGTCCAAATCCTACTACAACCACGCAGGCTTTGGATACTTTAGCTAAATATGGTGTAAAAGCAACCTTCTTTGTACTTGGTAAAAACATTGCAGGTAATGAAACACTTCTAAAAAGAATGAAATCAGAAGGTCATGTTGTAGGAAACCACAGCTGGAGTCATCCCGTTCTTTCACAACTTTCGCTCGAAGATGCTAAAAAACAAATCACTGATACAGAAGATTTGTTAACCCAAGTTCTAGGTTCGAGTTCTAAACTCATGCGCCCACCTTATGGTGCCATCACTGATGATATTCGAAATGGCCTTGATTTAAGCTTCATCATGTGGGATGTGGATAGTTTGGACTGGAAGAGTAAAAATGAGACAGCCATTTTGACAGAGATACAGCGTCAGGTTCGCAATGGTTCCATCATACTCATGCATGATATCCATGGTCCTTCTGTTAATTCCCTACCAAGTGTCATTGAGTATTTAAAGGGTGAAGGGTATACATTTGTGACTGTTCCCGAATTGCTCAATTCTCGCTTGAAAGCTCACGAAATGTATTATGACCGTGATCAATAATCTTCAAAATCTAAAGAGACATGCCTCTGTTAATCGGGTTTTGTTTCTTTAGATTTTCTTCACATAGAAAGGAAAAACGATGAAATCTTACACCCTTAATAATGAAATTTCAATTCCTGTTCTAGGATTTGGAACATGGAAAGCTGAAAATGGAGAGGTAGCATATCAAGCCGTTTTAGAAGCCTTAAAGGCTGGTTACCGTCATATCGATACTGCAGCTATCTATAAAAATGAGGAGAGTGTTGGTCGTGCTATTCGAGATAGCGGTATTCCACGACAAGAAATCTTTGTAACGACCAAACTTTGGAATACCAATCACAGCTATGATGAAACTCGCCAAGCATTTGAAGAATCAATGGAAAAACTGGGATTGGATTATCTAGATTTGTACCTTATCCATTGGCCAAATCCAAAACCACTAAGAGAAAATGAGGCATGGAAAACTCGCAATGCTGAAGTCTGGAGAGCGATGGAGGATCTTTACCAAGAAGGCAAAATCCGTGCTATCGGCGTTAGTAATTTCCTTCCCAAGCATTTGGATGCCTTGCTTGAGACAGCAAGAGTCATTCCAGCGGTTAATCAGGTGCGCTTGGCACCAGGAGTTTATCAAGAGGAAGTGGTTGACTACTGTAGAGAGAAAGGAATTCTCCTAGAGGCATGGGGACCATTTGGGCAAGGGGAGCTGTTTGAACAGAAAGAAGTCCAAGAAATTGCTGCTAAGTATGGGAAATCAGTGGCTCAAATCGCCTTGGCTTGGAGTTTGGCAGAAGGATTTTTACCTCTACCTAAGTCAGTGACAGCCTCTCGCATCCAGAGCAATCTTGACTGTTTTGGAATTGAACTCAGCAATGACGAGCGAGAAGTTTTAAAGACAATTTTAGTGACTTCGGGCGCACCACGTGTGGATGAGATGGATTTTTAGTTTGTAAAATCTATTTATACCGAAATAACAAAGACTAGGAATTTTAAATCCTAGTCTTTTTGTGTATAAAAAATCTAAATTGTTTGTATAATGAAATAATTTTATGGGTTGAAATATAGGAACAAATTTAGAAAACATTGGTTTGATAGAGCAAATAACACGAATAATAAAATTAAACAAGTAAAATATATACGTAAATATTACATTTTTGTGACAATTCAGATTTTTATGAAAATTTGTGATTATTTGCGCTATAATAGGTATAATTTAAATAAAAGGAGATTGTTTATGAATAGACGACAACGTTTTTCATTACGGAAATACAAATTTGGTCTTGCTTCAGTTTTATTGGGAACTGCTTTGGTTTTTGGAGCAAGTCAAGTCAGTGCCAATGAGCAGAGTACAGGTGAAAATCAAGCCCAAACTCAGGAAATCAAGACAGAGCTAAAAGATGATAAACACTCAAACTCTGCGACTGACTTAACTACCGCTAATGGGATAGCTCCAGTAGTTGGAGAGAAACAAGAAGCTGAAACTTCTAAAGAGAATGCTAGTAAACAAGATGCTAAGGTAGAAGCTCCAGTTGATAAAACTGCTGAAGCCCAAGGCTCAGGAAAAGATAGCGCAGTTGCAAATGAAGTAGACCAAGGTGTCGTCCAAAAAGAAACAATAGTAGATGCCAGTCCAGCGCCTGCTACTGAGAAGGCTTCTACCATAGAGAAAAAAGAGGCTCAAGCAACGACAGCTCCTAAAACTACTGGAGAAACAGCAACTACTGAAAAAGAACAAGAAAAAGCTGAGTCTGCAAAACCCAATAGTCTTTCAAGCAATGATATCATCACAGTACCGAAAACTTGGAAGGCTGGTTACAAGGGGACAGGGACGGTTGTTGCCATAATTGACTCTGGGCTTGATTTGAATCATGAGGTTCTTCGAATTTCAGACCCGTCAAAAGCAAAATTTAAAAACAAGGAAGCCATCGAAGCAGCTAAAAAGGCTGCTGGAATCGACTACGGTAAATGGTATAGCGATAAGGTTGTCTATGCCTATGACTACTTTGACGGAACAGATAAGATCAAAGAAGCAGAAAGAACTTCTCATGGGATGCACGTAACAGGGATTGCAGCTGGAAACCCTGATAAAGAAGCACCAAATGGGGAAAAGGTCTATGGTGTTGCACCAGAAGCCCAAGTCATGTTTATGCGTGTCTTTTCAGATCGCCAAAAGACGACAAGTTCGGCTCTTTATGTAAAGGCGATTGATGATGCAGTTGCCTTGGGAGCAGATGCCATTAATATGAGTTTGGGATCTAGCACTGGTTCTATGGTAGATGCTGGTTCTGATATTGTGGATGCCATCAAACGGGCTCGTGCCAAGGGAGTATCTGTCCTTATCTCAGCAGGAAATAGCAATACATTCGGAAATGGTTATTCAAAACCGCTAGCCGAAAACCCAGACTATGGCTTGGTTGGAAATCCATCCACTGTTGAAGACTCAATTTCAGTTGCTTCTGTCAACAACAAAACATTGACAACAGCGGTTTTTGAAGTCAAAGGTCTAGAGGGAAATGCCGGCCTTCATAACGGAAAATTTGATTATAATCAACCTGAGGCAGATAAGGATTTTGAAAAGGGAAAAGAGTATGAATATGTCGAAGCAGGGTTAGGTCGTGAAGAAGACTTTGCGAAGTTGGATTTAACTGGGAAACTTGCCCTCATTCAGCGTGGAGCTATGAATTTTTCAGAGAAGATCAAAAATGCACGAAAACACGGTGCAGTTGGTGCTTTGATCTACAATAATGTAGAAGGTGCAAACATCAATATGGCTATTGATGATGAAGCAAAGAAAATTCCTTCTGTATTTATTTCTAAACAGTATGGTGAAGCCTTAAAATCAGGAAACTACAAGATTGTTTTTAATGACAAGATGGATAATCGCCCATCCGATGTAGCCAATCAGCTATCTGACTTTTCAAGTTGGGGAGTGACCACCGATGGACAATTGAAACCAGACGTAACAGCTCCTGGTGGCAATATCTACTCATCCTTTAATGACAATACCTATGGTAGTATCAGCGGAACCAGTATGGCGGCTCCTCACGTTACGGGTGTTGCAGTTTTGGTTAAGGAATACCTTCAAAAACACCATCCAGAATTGACTCCTGAGCAAGTATCCGAGACTGTCAAGGCCTTGATCATGTCAACTGCAAAACCACATGTTAATAAGGACACAGGCACTTATACCTCTCCTCGTCAGCAAGGTTCTGGTATTGTGGATACAGCTGCTGCAGTGTCAACAGACCTCTATGTAACGGGTGAAAATGGTTATCCAAGTGTGACTTTGGGAAATGTTGGAGACCAATTTACTTTTAAGGTTACTGTACACAATATTTCAGATACTGACCGTACTCTCAAGATGGTAGTGAATACCAATACAGACGAGGTCCAAGATGGAAAATTCACCCTTCGACCTCGAAAACTAACGGAGACAGTCTGGCCTGAAGTGACAGTCAAAGCCCACAGCAGTCAAACAGTCACTGTTAAAGTGGATGCTCGAAAATTTGCTGCTGAACTCAGCAAACAAATGCCAAATGGCTATTTCCTTGAAGGTTTTGTTCGATTTGTAGATCCAGCAGATGATGGGGATGTTGTGAGTCTTGCATTTATGGGCTTCCGAGGAGAATTCCAAAATCTCCCTGCTGTTGAAAAACCAATTTACAATCTTGTCCGAGAAGGGAAAAATGGATTTTACACAGAAGTAGACAAGGAAAATCCTGCCGTTAACTACTCTAATGATGCTACCTATCTAGCAACCTTGCAAAATGACCTTCTAGTTTCTAAAGGTCAACGCCAAGGACGCCGAATTACCGTTCTTGGGATTGAACAAAATGCTGAAGGTAAGCAAGTTCTTCAGTTGGACGAAAAAGGGAATGTCCGTATTGCCATTTCTCCAAATGATGATGGAAACAAAGACCTAGTTGAATACAAAACGGTTGCTTTGAGAAATCTTGTAAATCTTCGGGCTACAGTTTATGCGGCTACGGATACTAAGCATGAACATCCTATTTGGGAGGGCGATGCAAAGGATCTTCGTAAGAATTATTTTGATGGTGACAGTAGAAATCTGAAGAGTTATATTCTAGATAATACTGCTTGGAGAGGCCAGGATTTTGATGGGAATACTGTTGCGGATGGTTTATATGACTATGTTATCAGTTATACACCAGACGTTCCAGGAGCTAAAGAACAATACACGACCTTCAAAATTCAAATTGATACTCAAAAACCTGTCATCACAAGTGGTTATATTCGCTTTAAAGATGGAAACCAAGAATTCGTAGCTCGCAAACCAAAAGATGTGGGTCAAGGTGGTATTCTTTCAGAAAAAGTCTTCTATATCACACCATTTGACCAGAAAGGGACCATGGTTCTAACTGGGAAAGACCAGTCTGGAACTCGTGCGCTTGAGAACACCCATCTGATTAAGGCCAATGCTGACGGTAGTTATACACTTCCTAAGGATGTTGACAAGGCTAATATTTACTATCTTGTAGAGGACTATGCAGGAAATGTAGACTATATCTCACTTGCTGAACTTGTGCGCGATCAAAATAGTGGTCGAGTGAAAATCGCCTTGAAGGATGCGAAAACAAACCAAGATATTGATACCCTATACGTCTATCGAATCAAAAATAGCAAGGGACAATATGTCGATGTTGACAAGACAAAAGCGATTCATTTCTTACAGTTTGGTCATTATACAGCAGAAATTTTCAGTTATGACCGAACAGAATTAAAATTTATCAGTGCCTTGTCCCAAGAGTTTGACTTGACGGAAGAAAATAGTTTCCAAACCATTACCTTCCTAGCAAATCTCTTAGAATATGCACCGGTATCTGTTTCCTTCAACCAAGCAGTTCCAAAGACGACTACAGTGGTTCTGAAAGGAGAAGATGGGACAAGTATCACTCTTCCTGCTGAAAAATACGGTCAATACGCCTTTGGTAAGAAAGTTGCTACAGGTCGTTATACTGTACAAGTCACCTTGCCAACTGGATATGAACTCCTTGAAAATCTCGTTTCCTTGCTCGTTCAGCCAGGTCGAAATAATGCTTTGCGTCTATCTGTTGTGTCTAAGTTAGCCTTGATTGCTGCGGTAAATCAACAAAAAGAACTGGTAGAAATGTCTCGTTACTTTAATAGTAGTGCAGATAAGAGAAAAGCTTATGACCAAGCTTTCCAAGTGGCACAGTCAGCCTTGTCAAGCAAGTTGAAGCAAGAATTGATTGATGGCGTTCTCGCTAGTCTTGAGGCTGCTGGTAAAGCTTTGGATGGAAAAGATTCGAACGTTACAGCCTTGAAAGAAGCTATGAAAGTATACTATGCAACGACTAAAACTGGACGTTATGCTAATGCCAAGGAAAAAGTACGTCGAGCTTATGATCGTGCCTTCCAAGAAATTGCCTTACTCGCTGTGGACCCTAAAGTCAAACAAGATCAAATTGACCAATCTCTTATTGCCCTAGCTACAGCTAAAAGTAAACTAAATGGCAAAGCTACTGACTTCTCTAGTCTGAAGAAACTGGTCAAGGATGAACGCCTTTTCCAAGAAAAGAACGCGAGATTTATCTATGCAGACAAGAAAGAAAAAGCAGCTTATCTTTTAACTTTTAAAGAGGCACAGGAACTCCTTAAAGATCCAGGAGCGAGCCAAGAAGATGTCAAAGATGTCATTACAGCATTGAAACAAGCCAAGAGAAATCTGCATGGCAAAAAACCAAAAGCAAGAAGACACCCTTAAACAGGAGTTTCTGAAGCTTTACTATTAAATGAGTCTGGAACTTTGTTTTCAGACTCAGTAAGTGGTAAGAGTTTTTAGAAAATCAAACGCTTTTATATTTTAGGAGAACGGAGAAATCTGTTCTCTTTTTTGTTCGCTTAAAAATCTATTTGAGAGGAGTTCAACGATGGTAGGATTAGAGATTGTAATGAATATAGACACGTTGGAAATCTTTGACGTTATCGATCATGATAAGAATGGAAACAGCGAACAAGCACCTACACCCATCCAATTAAGTTTGTTTGACTCAATGACGTGCATTTGACAGAAGGAGATAATCAGGATGGACAGAGAAGCGCTATACAATGAATTAATTCAAAGCGAACCATTAGGTTTCATTGATCCTTTTTCTGACCTTGGCGAATTTGATCCTCTTCAGCTGAAATTTAAACAGCCTGTCAAAGAGCTAGTGAATCGATATTCAGGAAAACCTTATAGCTTGGCATGGCAACATAAAATTATGGAAATGCGGAAGTTGTTTATTGCCTATCAGATAGCATTAAATGAAGAAGATAAGCAGATTAACTTTCAGAGAAGAACAAGAAGCGAAGAGTCCAAAGAACATGCTAATGCTATTGTCACAACCTATTTGAAACTGGGCTTTAGTTTTAAAGAGATTGAGAAGCGTGTTTCTTTATCTTACAAACAACTTCGTAGAGGATGGAGAAGAAGTGACCATGTAATGACAAGTAGTCCTGAATTTTATAGTAAACAGGACTTATCTGAAGGTTACTGTTTACCGAGTAAAAAGTTACCTAAAAGCATGAGAGTCAATGAGGAGTAATTATCATGAAAGAAGCAGTATTAACGAAAGCTATTTGTCAAAAATGCGGATGCACGTGGGAAACACCCTGTATTGATGAAAAATGGGGTTGCTGCTGGTGGATGGACCATGATGAGACTATTTGTAGTCATTGTTTTTGGAACTTAAATGAAGAGATGAAATGATGGGGAAACTAGAAAATTCAATCAGTATGATTTTGATTATGGGACTACTTTTAATCAGGTTAAATAGAATTAGAAACCATAAAGCGGACTACCTATCAGGTAAACGAGTTGGATATTTTCAGTCTCCAAAATTAGATTATTGGAATGATTTAGTCACGACAATTTTTAGCATAATTCTATCAGCCATTCTACTTGGAATTTCGCTATTCCTTCAGCTATCCAATTAGGCTGTAAAGTAAACGAAATTGCTATAAAAACAAAAATAGTTATAATTTCCCAAATATTAGGAGAAGTATGAAGTTACAAGAATGCTTTAGCTTAATCACAAAAGACGGATTAAGAACTCAAAAATTTAAGAATAGCCATCTACAGCTCATCTCTTCAGCTGAAGAAGGAAGACGAGGCTCTGTATTTGCTTATCGTTCAAAAGCGAATATGGTGAAGGCACGTGGTGTTGTTTTAACCTCTGTCGAATCATTGCTGGAGAACCAGGATCAATTTACACACTGGACTCCTAACGTATATTGCTATGGAAGCTATAGTGATGCTGGTCGACGGATTACACGTGGGCACTCTGAAGATAATCTTAGACAGATTAACACATTCTATATTGACTTCGATATTACCTCTGCAGCTGAAGAAATGACGACAGGAGATATTTTAACTGCTTCCTTGGAACTAGGTTTTATGCCGACGTTGATTCTAAAATCTGATAAAGGATTTCAAGCATATTTTGTCTTATCAGAATCGGCCTACGTTACAGCTCATTCTCAATTTCGAGTGGTAAAAGTGGCTAAAGCTATCTCTCAAAATTTGAGAAATTACTTTGCTCAAACTTTACCAGTAGATATGACCTGTAACCATTTTGGAATTGCTCGGATTCCTCGAACTGATAATGTTGAATTTTTTGAAGCTGACTATACCTATTCGTTCCAGGAGTGGTTAGATTGGTCGATGAAGCAATCAGAACTTCCTTTCCCAAGTAAAAAGCCCAATTTGACAGTTATTTCAGGCTCTGAAGGGGTGAAACAGATTGATGAACCTTGGTATCAATTGTTGATGAGAGAGGGAAATATCAAAGGTGGAAAAGCCTTGATGGGAAGAAACAACGTTCTTTTCACGCTAGCTTTAGCCAACTTCTCTTCAGGAATCGATCAGAAAGAATGTGAGGAAGTTCTTTCTAACTTTAATGCAAGTTTAGACGAACCACTCTCTTCAGCTGAATATCATAAGATTATCACAAGTGCCTATTCAGGAAAATATGAAGCTGCTAGTCGTGACTATGTGATGACTTTATGTAGAGCATGGATCAATCAGGAACTAAAGGCTTCAGATCTCTTTGTGAAGCAACGTTGGTACAAGTTTAAGAAGAAACGTGCTGACAGAAAGAATAGTCATCTTCATGAATGGAAAACAGACGTAATGGCCTATTTAGAAGGCTTCTATCAATCTGAGGATCCATTTATCCAGACGACAAAAAAAGAGATACGAGAGAATTTGAACATTCCTGAGCGTTCATTAGACAAAGTATTGAAGGTTCTCAAAACAGAACAAAAGATCTTCTTCACAGTCAAACATGGCCGTGGAGGAGGCATCAGATTAGCCTCTATCAAAGCAATCTTACTTTCCCTTATCCAGGTGAAGAAAGAACGTCAGGAGGCTTATATGGCCAATATTGCTGCTTTCTTTGAAGAAAGTATAGAGTTTACTCAGAGAGTGATAGAAAGGGTTAAAAATGGGTTTAAACAAACACAACAACTATCTCTATTTGAACTGGATATTGGATAATCAAAAAAACCCGTAAACTGCCTTACATTTATATCTACGATTATTGCATAGATATGTATGTATATAAAATAATCTATGGAGGAATGATATGATTTTGATTTTAGTTGGATTATTTAGCCTTATATTTGTAGGAGGATTTTTCTTAGTTCTCTCACTTATAGGGATTCGTCAACAAGTTCGTTTTGAAAACGGATATGATGCTGAGTTAGAGACAGATCAGCTGGCAATGATTGCCCAAAATAGAAAGTGAGAAGAAGAATGAAGTACGTAATTTTCAGTTTTGAATTAGGTGACTATATTTGTAATGGGGAGAATAAAGTTTTAGTTTTTGATACCTTGGGACTAGCTTTTCAGTATCTTCAAAAACATTATCGTAAACCACTTCCTGAACAAAGAAAAAAGAGATTGATTCACTATCCTGATGTGTATCAAGCTCCGTTTAGACTTCTAAAAGTTTGTTAGGAAGGGGAAAGGTCGATGTCAGAGTTATTCAAAATTATTCGAGGTTATTACCTGACAGGGGTTGGTCAGGAACCATTGGCTTATTATTTTAAACTTTCATCGGATAACTTAAAATTTGAGTCTATTTCTGCAGGGGATGTAGCTTTAACTTTTTATCAAAACGAGGAGAATATTTCTAGCATTCCAGCGATTGTTAGAGTAGATAGTGTTATCTCGAATGATAAAATGATTTCAGATTATATGCAGGAGGAGCTGAGGGATCATTATCCAATGTTGCCAATTGTCCGTGTATTGGATTCCGAGGAATTTGATCCTTTACTCTTTCAGGAAGTGATGACAACTTTTACTGATTTGAAGTCAGAAATGAGAGAACTGTCTAAAGTCAATTGTACCCAAGGATTTATTTTTGATTTTGTGGATGAGGAGGAAATAGGATGAGAGAACTTTTTAGCCACGTTAAGTTAGCACTAGGGGCTATTCTTGCCATTTTACTTGTGAGTCTTGCAGTTCTAGGAGGGTATAGGGTGTATAAAGATCATTTTATCTTAGATTATGATCCTCACCTTACTCAGAAAGAGTACCAGAATACTGTACTTGATCAAAATGTAAACCTAGTATTTTATAAAAAAGATTGTCCTTACTGTCAGGTTGGAAAAAGCGTTGTTGTAGAGGCAGCCAATAAAGGTTCTTATCCTACATTTTACATTGACACTCAGACAGAAGAAGGTCAAAAGTTGGTAGAAAAATACCAGGTTGAAAAAGCTGCAACTATCATCAAGATTCGTAAGGGAAAAATAAAGAAATATCTATATGCTTCAAGAGATTCAGAAGAAAAGATTGTAGCCGATGAGAAAGGAATCCAGGAGGCCATAAATGACTAAAAGGGTAAAGCTGAGTAAGTGGGGCGAGACAGCTTTTCAAAGATTGAAGTATGTCTAAGGAGGTAGTATGTATCAAATTTTAAATGCTATTGCGCATGGGGTGGTTGGAACTGTCTTGATTGCGATCTGGTTCGTACCGCTCTTCAGGATAACTATATGTGATAAATTTGGAAATGAAATCAAAACGAAAAGGTTGCCATTAGCCTTCTTAATGTTACTAAAAAGTGTTTGGCCTAAAAGTAGGGTTTCATTTATTTGGAAAGAATATAAGAAGCATGGGAATCAGAGATAAGCCATTATTATAAAACCATAAATAGATACTATTTAGAATTAGAAAGGTAAAAATAAGAATATGGAACAAAAATATTACGCTGTCCTTATGCAAATAAATGTTGGAAAAAGTGTATGGTTAGTCCCACAAAAAAGTGGGAAACTAGCTTGGTCAGATGAAATTAGTGGAACAAGGGTTTTTAATAGTTATAAGGAAGCTAGGGAAGCTGTTGAAAATCATTTTCTAGAGAATTTTAGATTTATTGGTTCATACAAAATTATAGAGTTCACTCATCAAGAACTGTTAGATTTTGAAATATTAACTGATGACTAAATAGTCCAAACTACTAATTTTAATTTATATTTCACATAGAATAGAAAGGATAGATCTCTCATGATAGAGACAGCAAAACGCTGGATTGAAAAGATAAAATCTAGCCCAATTTTGAAGCCATTTATTAAGATTAAAGTTTGGTTTCAAGAGAATATTATTAAGAGAAAACTAGTTATTTTCTCAATGTTGTTTGTGACCTGGTTAAGTCTTTTGATGGGAGCGATTTTCTCACCACAAAGACAAACATATACCTCAGAACAACTCAAAACAAAGCAAATTTTTGCGAATGGCAGTGGTGAGATGAAACTTGTCAGCCAGGAATATTCACCAGATACTGGAATTATCGTTTTACAATTTGAGACGAAAGATGCTACGACTTCGATAGATCGGGGCATCGATGCCAAACGATTGAAATGGAAACTCTATGCGCAACATAAAGACTCAAAAATAGAAATGGATGTTGTCCCAATCATTGATAATAAAGTATCAGTTATTATTAAAGGAGTTCCGAAAAATTTTGGTGCATTTGCGATCGATGTGACAAATCAGACAGTTGCTTCTAGCTCAATTGATGTGAATATTTCATCACCATCCAGTGACTCTAAAAAGGTTTCTCAGAAGAAATCTGGAGAAGAGGACACTGTACAATTCTTTGTAACTCCTCAAAATACTCAGCTTGAAATTAAAGCTATTGAGGTTGTCTCCAGAGAAGAATTTACTCTTCAGGAAATAGAAAAAGAGATCAATTTCCAGAATGAACAGTCTCAAAAATTGACAACCTCAATTGCTCAATTAAAGGAATCAATTGAAGATGATAATTCACGAAAAGCGAGTCTTCAAGCGGAAGCAAAATATCTAACGGGTGATGATCTCGAAGCCAATCAAAAGAATATTGCTACGCTGGATACAAACATCGAAACGAAGAACAGAACTATTGAAACAGCTTATAAAAACATTGAAAAGTTGAAGGCTAAATTGGAATCTTTGGACAAGAAAAAACAGGCAGTCAAAGATGGAACATTTGAATTTTCAAACCCTATTGAAACTGTAGAAATGAATTAAAGTGAGGCAAAATAAAGGAGAAAAAATGGAATTAATTTTTAGAATTTTTGAAGCACTATTATATAGTTTTGTAATGACACTCCTAGCATGGTTTTTAATTTACCCAATCTGTTATATACAGCTTCAATCATCTTCAAAGAAAAACAAAGTTATGTTGTTTCCAGCTTCAGTTGCAGGTGTAATTTTATTCTTGTCTGTTGCTCCTAAACGAGTCACAATTTTATCAGCAGAAGAGAGAAAACAACTTAAAAAGAATATAAAGAAGTAATAAAATTAGGCAGTTTAGAACAATATATTTTACAGAAATTAGGAGAAAAGTTGATGTTTATAAGTGTGTTTTAGTGTGTGTATGATGTGGCAGGGGGAAATTTGTAAGTGTGTAAAAGTAGGCGAAGCCGAGAAAATTGGGGACACTAGAAACGTTGATACTATCAACTTATCACAGGATGTGGTAACAGTTTCCCTTATGCTCTTTTATTAGGTATATGGGAGGAAAAAGATAGGCAAATTGCCTAGTCAAAATATGGTCAAATTTCCCCCTGCTTCACTCTATAAAAAATTAGTTTGGAAAATGGTGTGTTTATGGATAATTGGAAAACGATGTTAGAAGTTGCGAAAGAGTTGGGGATTACAAAAAGTTTAGTTAGATATCACCGTCAAAAATTGGAGGATATTGATATCAAAAAACAAGGTGGTGTAACATACATTTCCCCTCAGGGTGTTATGAAAATAAAGAGCTTTTTACGGTCAACGGATTATGATGAAAGCTTTGAAACAATAGTTAAAAATCAACTCAGTTTGATTCAAGAATTATTAATGAGTCGGACAGAGTTGTATAGAGAAAATACTAGAGATACTATTGAACAATTTCGAGAATTTTTAATTCGTTCACCAGATAGTTTAAAAGTTTTACATGAATTGGAGGAAAGGTCAAAAGGAACACCAGAGAATGAGTTTTATTTCGTACTTGCAGATTATATTGAATTGAAAAGTAAGAGGCATTATGATTTTTTGGTGGAGTAGAAAGGATGGATAATAAATGACTAACGGAAAACGAAGTGAGTTAAAAATTCGTGGATTAACTCAACTGGAAATTGATTATTTAAAATCACTTGCTAAAAAGAAAAAAGCAAAATCTTTTAATGAGTTTTTACTTCAGATTTTGCGTGAAAAAATTGAATTTGGGAGATTCAATAGAGCTCAAGAATTATATGTAGCTCATTTGGAAAATATGAAATTAGCTTCAGACCATATTAAAAACCAAGTTCAAAAACAAACAGAACAATTAGATAGTTTCAACGAAAAGATGAATTGTTATGGCGATCATATTTCACGTTGGCTAGAGTATGAAGGGGAGGTAGAATGTGATGACTAAAGATTTACTTATTCGAAACATACCAGAAGATATGTTTATTCAACTACATATGATGAAAAAGGAACAAAATTTTCCTTCTTTCAATGCGTTTATGTTAGTTCAGCTGGAAAAAATTTGTCAATTAGATGGCTTGAATTTATATGACAATGCCTTTTCTAAGAGTTTGACTGAAATTAAGGAACAGCAGAACAAAATTTTAGAGTTATTAATAAAAAATGAGATAACTATTTTGGGAGTTAGTGGAAAACAAAAAATAGTCGAAGAGCTGACAGTTAGCTGGTTAAATCGTGTTATGAAGGAGTGATTTTAGGCTAAAAGTTTGGTATAATAAAGCAAGTAAAACAGAAATAAAGGAGATCATCTATGATGAAACAGAAATTGATGCTTATTTTAGGAGTTCTTGGCCTATGTATCGTTATCTTAACGGCTTGTTCAGGTAAAACTTCACAAAATGCAGACGGCACACCTAGCACCTTAAAAAGTCGTTATTTGGGGTATTATCGATCTGATACAGATAATGCAACATATTTTGATGAAACAACTAATGAGTTTGATTTTGATGTGAATAAGAGTACAATTTCAGACGGAACTGAAATTGAATCTCATATCAAAACATATCAAGTATTGTCTAAGGATGAGCTAGCTTCTAACTTTAAAGGTCCGGCTGAAAAAAATAAAGCAGAATCTAATTCAAATGATACAATTTTTTATATTCAGATCAAGGGGAGTGATCAATCTATTTACCAAGTAAAACTAAGTGATGGTGGGAAAAAGATTAAAATTATATCGTTAGGAGATGGTTGGGATCAGTTTGTTTTTACTGGTGTAGCGAAATAATAGCCATTTAGAGGCGAGAAAAACTCAATTCCACGAAAATAAACCGTAACTTTTTTTCATGATAAATCGCATAGTATCAAGTATTCAAAAAATTGATACTATGCGATTTTATGTTTTTAGTCCTTATTGATCGCTCTTTTTTGAGGTTTGTCCCTTTACTACAAACTTTTTTATTATTCTTTATGATAGTAATAAAAAGGAGATAGTAATGAAGTATAGTACTTTTTCAGATTTGATAGGAAGTTTCTCAACACATAATGATTTACATGATAAGATTCCAATAACAGATGAACGTTCGGCTCCTTTAGTTGAATTTTATAAGTATTGGAGTAATTACCTAGAACCAACACCAGCTTATTTAGCGTTTTTATCCAGTTTATGGGGTTCTTTGGCTAAAGGTCTGTATTTTATAACTGCTAGTCTAGAACATGTTTTTAACAATTTATTTAAGCTTTTTGGACTTTTCGGATATCTGGGGGATCAGAAGACAGTCATTGGTCAATTTTTTTACTGGTTTCAGGTAATTGGAACTTCTCTGTTTGCCTTAATACTCGTTGTATCAGCTGTTACAGGAGTTTTTACAAAACCAGTTAAATATAAAAATGTAATCTTAAATTTTTTGATGGTGACCTTGGTATCTTCAGCTTTACCGTTGGCTTTAACGACAATATCTACGGCCATTTCTGAAGATGTGCAGAGTGTTCAGAAAGTAGAGAGTACCTCAGGAGACAATTCAAAGTATTTCTCTTCTCTAGCTATTCAACCTATGAAAAATAATGTTGTAGATTTGAAAGTTTTAATTGATAAGGATTTTTCAACAGAACTTTTCCCAATGGATGACTATGGCTTTATTAAACCTATTCAGGAAGGCTCGACTCCTCTTAATAATATTACAGATAGTCCAGATGAACGTGATACCTCTGATTTTGCTTCACGAATTGATTTTAGTGCCACATTTGGAGCGACTGATACAGTTCTATTAGATGCTCTTGAGTCAAAACAAAAGGGATTAAAAGGACTCTTTCTTCATCAATTAAATGCAACTCAAAATGGAATTTTAACTGTTGACGAACATCGCATTATAAAGGGATTAAATGCTTTTGAACCAGTGTATATGCGTTATAAAGTCAATTGGATTGGGATGTTTGCTCAGTATTTTATTTTGATTATTCTTTTAACGAGTATGGCCATTAAACTCGTAAAATCTATTTTTGATATTCTTATTGAAGCACTTATTTCACCTCTAGTCGGTTATACTTCACTTTCAAACTCTAAAAAATATAAGGAATTATTAAGAACAATTGGCGGTGCTGGAGCAGGTATCTTCTTTGAGGTGATCATTATGCGTGTAACGCTTGAGATTTTCCGAGATTTACCAGTTCTCTCTGTCTCAGCTGTGGCGAAGCTTTCTGGAGGATTCTTTGACGGCCTTAATAGTTGGGAACAAATGATAGCGGCCTGTGTAGTTTATGTTGGAGTATTCTTTGCATCAATGCAAGGAGTGGCCATGATTGAGCGCTGGCTTGGAGTTTCAACCGGTCATAGTGAAACAGCTCAACAACTGCTCGGTGCTATGATGATGGGCAATGCCTTTGCGGCTGGAGCAGGTGGTGTCTTTAATGGTAGCATGGCACTTGGTCAATTTGGTATGGATATGGCTAAAAAAGCTCCAGATGCCTTGTCTAAAGGAAGTCAGATCCTAGGGAATAGCCTTGCCAGAACTGGAGGTGGTATTCAAGGTGCTTGGAACTCTGTAAAAGACCAGGGCTTGATGAATGCGGCCAAAGGTGGTGTAAGCAATATGGTTGATTTGGCAGAATGGAAAACTTTTGAAGCCATGCAAAATACGAAAGGGGCAGTAGGTAACGTTTTAAATAACCTAGATGATAAGGCCGTCTCTGCTCAAAATGCGACCTATAACGCTCTGAAAAATGATGCTGTTTCTGGAATTGGTCAGCCTGGACCAATTGACATTCCTGAGCCTTCAATTGATCCAGGAACAACAGAAGCCCCTATTGTCGATTCAACTTCTTCAGCTGAAGGAATGGAGTCCCCTATTGTCGATCCAACTCCTTCAGCTGAAGGAAAGGAGCCACCAATCCAAGATCCGAATCCACCTGCAGATGCACCAGTTTCAGAATCACAACCACCAGCACAGCCTGATTCTTCTCAACAAAAATTTCAACAGAGCATGAATCAAATGAATTACATGAACCAACAAATGCAACAAGCAGGACAGCGTATGCAGGGAGGACGTCATATCACAGGTGCTGAGAGTGAAGAAGATGATAATTAATGTTGACGTTTTTTTGAAAAAATGGCAAACTACTAACATTGTATTTGTTTGTTAGATTTAATAGTTTGTACCTATACATTTAGAGGCAGTATGACAAGTAAGAGTTTATCTGAAAAGATAGGCTCTTTTTTTGTCAGAACAAAGGATTATTTGAACATTCAGGTCAAAATTTATTAAAATAAGCGTAATTTTAATAAGGGAGGATTCTGAATGGCTTTCTTTGATGAGAGAGAACTAAAAAATCAATTGCTATTTCAAAATGCAAAAGAATTTTATAACTTTGTTTCTAGGTATGATGAGGAGATGATTCCAGTCATGAAAGCAAAGGGGTATACCTGTATTCATTCAATGGAGCGAACCGTCGCTTTTACATTTGGTGAGTTTACTTTCAGAAGAAGACGTTGGAAAAAGGGAGATCATTGGGTCATTCCAGTAGATGAAAAGTTAGGGCTTCAGAAGAACGTCCGCTTCTCCTGGGAATTTATGTATCAAGTGGCTAAATTATCTACTTTAATGCCCTATGATAAAGTAACTCAGGTAATCAAATTGACTTATCACATCTCTATCACAAAGCCAATTGTGGTAAAAGCTGTAAAGATTTGTGAGAAGTTATTGGAGGAAAGAGAGGGATATCGATATTATGAAGAGAATAAAGAAGTTAGAAAAAGAAAAGCCCAGGTTATTTATATTGAGGGCGACGGTGTGATGGTTAAAGCACGTGACCCACAGAAGGATAATAAACATTACGATTTATCCCATTTTGTAGTTCATACAGGAAGCCATAAAGTTGGCAGCAATCGATTTGAACTCCAGGACAAAAAAGAATTTATTGGCCTTGACAACCGCTTAGTGAGGGAGCAGGTGATTGATTATCTATTCAATAATTATGAAGTTACGGATAGGACTTTATTGATTACGAACTCTGATGGAGGTCATGGATATACACCCTATGTTTTCAAAGAGATTGCGAAGGTTTTGCGAATTAAACGCCACGAACATTTCTGGGATGAGTACCATGTAAATAAAGAGTTAAAGAATTATCTAAAATTTTACTCTGAAGATCTATTAGAGAGAGCTTTCCAGGCGATTAAGCAGCATGATAAGCAGTTAATGAGAACTGTCCTAGATACGACCGAAAGTTATATCGAGACAGACGAAGAACAAGAGTTGTTTGAGAAGTTCAAGAGTAAAATATTGAGGAATTTCCAATATACCAAACCAGCCGAACAGAGAGGATTCAGTCATGCAGGGATCGGGATAATGGAGAGTCAGCATCGTAAGGTCACTTACAGAATGAAAAAAAGAGGAATGTACTGGACACTTGCTGGAGCTGAAACAATGAGTCGGATAATTGTTTTGAATTATGAGGATTCTTTGAGAGAACTATTCTTTGGTAACTGGAGAGAAGATTATGAAAAATTTATTTCTTTAGAGGAAGTTTCTGCTTATACCATTAAAAAGAGAATGAGTAAAACGGATAAAGAAAATACATCTAGATATCAATGTTACCCTGATAGTAAAAGGTTATCCTACTTCAGAAAACAATAGAAGCGTGTAATAAAGTATGTAAAAAAGTATATAAAAAGTTATATAACAATAACCTTTATAAAAAAGGCCTTTTTGTGCTACAATCAAGCATAAAATGCTTGCGCGGTATGTGAAAATGTGTTATAATTTACTTAAATTAATCGAATAAAAAAGACGAAAAGTGCGCAAACACTTCTCGCCTTACCGAGTAAGAACTCGACCTTCTTACTCAGTCTTTAATTAATGATACCTAATAAGTGTATCAATGTCAAGACTGGGCAAGAAATTTGTTCAGTCTTTTTTTAAAACTCGGTGATGTTCTCCTGAAAAATATATGTAATTGGGCATTCTAAAAAATTCTACCGCATACTCAGACTCATTTTTGGTTTACACTAGCTAGGAAATCTGCTATAATACTAGCTAGGAAAGAAAGTCTTATGGCGTTCTTCAAGCGAGCTTGGGATAGTGGGAGCCAAGTAGAACAAGATAAGAAATTGGCGCTTTCTGTCGTATTTTTAAAAACAATGAAGTAATAAATTAGGGTGGAACCGCGTTTCTGACGCCCCTAGGTCACAGACTTAGGAGCAAAGACACGGTTCTTTTTGTATCCAAAGTCTCAAGAATTAATAACAAGGAGTAAACAATGTCTAAAAAATTGACTTTCCACTGCGTCAGTGGCAGAGACCTCCTTACAGTCGGACTGCCCCACGCTCAGCACTAGAGTGCCTGAGCTAGACGCAGTACTAACTCGTCTTGCCTTGTATAATCGACAAGGCAGACTCGTGTCGCAAAAAATCATTTTTTATTAAGGAGTATTAAATGTCTAAGAAATTAACATTTCAAGAAATTATTTTAACTTTGCAACAATTTTGGAATGACCAAGGTTGTATGCTTATGCAGGCTTATGACAATGAAAAAGGTGCGGGAACCATGAGTCCGTACACTTTCCTTCGTGCTATCGGTCCTGAGCCATGGAATGCGGCTTATGTAGAGCCATCACGTCGTCCTGCTGACGGTCGTTATGGGGAAAACCCTAACCGTCTCTACCAACACCACCAATTCCAAGTGGTCATGAAGCCATCTCCATCAAACATCCAAGAACTTTACCTTGAGTCTTTGGAAAAATTGGGAATCAATCCTTTGGAGCACGATATTCGTTTTGTTGAGGACAACTGGGAAAACCCATCAACTGGTTCAGCTGGTCTTGGTTGGGAAGTTTGGCTTGATGGGATGGAAATTACTCAGTTCACTTATTTCCAACAAGTCGGTGGATTGGCAACTGGCCCTGTGACTGCGGAAGTTACCTATGGTTTGGAGCGTTTGGCTTCTTACATCCAGGAAGTAGACTCTGTCTATGATATCGAGTGGGCTGATGGTGTAAAATACGGAGAAATCTTTATTCAGCCTGAGTATGAGCACTCAAAATATTCATTTGAAATTTCAGATCAAGAAATGTTGCTGGAAAACTTTGATAAGTTTGAAAAAGAAGCTGGTCGCGCCTTGGAAGAAGGATTGGTGCACCCTGCCTATGACTATGTTCTCAAATGTTCACACACCTTTAACCTGCTTGATGCGCGTGGTGCCGTATCTGTAACAGAGCGTGCAGGCTATATCGCTCGTATCCGTAACTTGGCCCGTGTCGTAGCCAAAACCTTTGTCGCAGAACGCAAACGCCTAGGCTACCCACTTTTGGATGAAGAAACACGAGCTAAACTCTTAGCAGAAGACGCAGAATAAAGAGAGTGACAAATTACGAAAATGGGCGAACGGAGTGAGCCCTGATCCAGTTGCCGCAGTGATGAAGGTATCCTTAGTGAAGCTAAGGATACTAGGCAAAATTGGAGACTTTCGGCTCCAATTTTAGCAATGAAACAACGAAGTTGGTTGCTTGCGTGCCAATCACATAAGGCAATCTGGAAAATAAAAAGATACTTTTCGGAGAAAAAACATGACAAAAAACTTATTAGTAGAACTCGGTCTTGAAGAGTTACCAGCCTACGTAGTAACTCCAAGTGAAAAACAACTAGGTGAAAAAATGGCAGCCTTCCTCAAGGAAAACCGCCTGTCTTTTGAAGCCATTCAAACCTTCTCAACACCACGTCGTTTGGCTGTTCGTGTGACTGGTCTTGCAGACAAACAGTCTGATTTGACAGAAGATTTCAAGGGTCCAGCAAAGAAAATTGCCTTGGATAGTGATGGAAACTTCACCAAAGCAGCTCAAGGATTTGTCCGTGGAAAAGGCTTGACGGTTGAAGATATTGAATTCCGTGAAATCAAGGGTGAAGAATATGTCTATGTTACCAAGGAAGAAGTGGGGCAACCTGTTGAAGCCATTGTTCCAGGTGTAGTAGACGTCTTGAAGTCACTGACATTCCCTGTCAGCATGCACTGGGCTAACAATACTTTTGAATATATCCGCCCTGTACACACTTTAACTGTTCTTTTAGATGAAGAAGAATTTGATTTGGATTTTCTTGATATCAAGGGCGGTCGTGTAAGCCGCGGCCATCGTTTCTTGGGACAAGAAACTAAGATTCAGTCAGCACTGAGCTACGAAGAAGACCTTCGTAAGCAGTTTGTAATCGCGGATCCTCGTGAACGTGAGCAAATGATTGTTGATCAAATCAAAGAAATTGAGGCAAAACATGGTGTACGTATCGAAATTGATGCGGACTTGCTGAACGAAGTCTTGAATTTGGTTGAATACCCAACTGCCTTTATGGGAAGTTTTGATGCTAAATACCTTGACGTTCCAGAAGAAGTTTTGGTGACTTCGATGAAGGAACACCAACGTTACTTCGTTGTTCGTGATCAAGATGGTAAACTCTTGCCAAACTTCATTTCAGTTCGTAACGGAAACGCAGAGCATTTGGGAAATGTCATCAAAGGAAATGAAAAAGTCTTAGTTGCCCGCTTGGAAGACGGAGAATTTTTCTGGCGTGAAGACCAAAAATTGGTTATTTCTGACCTTGTTGAAAAATTAAACAACGTCACCTTCCATGAGAAAATTGGCTCCCTTCGTGAACATATGATTCGTACGGGGCAGATTGCTATTCTCTTGGCAGAAAAAGCTGGTTTGTCAGTGGATGAAACAGTTGACCTTGCTCGTGCAGCAGCGATTTACAAGTTTGACTTGTTGACAGGTATGGTTGGTGAATTTGACGAACTCCAAGGAATTATGGGTGAGAAATATGCTCTTCTTGCTGGTGAAACTCCAGCAGTTGCAGCAGCCATTCGTGAACACTACATGCCTACATCAGCCGAAGGCGAACTTCCAGAGAGCAAAGTTGGAGCTATTCTAGCCATTGCAGACAAATTAGATACGATTTTGAGTTTCTTCTCAGTAGGCTTGATTCCATCAGGTTCTAATGACCCTTATGCCCTTCGTCGCGCGACGCAAGGTGTGGTTCGTATCTTGGATGCCTTTGGTTGGCATATTGCTATGGATGAGCTGATCGATAGCCTTTATAATTTGAAATTTGACAGCTTGACTTATGAAAATAAAGCAGAGGTCATGGACTTTATTAAGGCTCGTGTCGATAAGATGATGGGTTCTACTCCAAAAGATATCAAGGAAGCAGTCCTTGCAAGTTCAAACTTTGTTGTGGCGGATATGCTAGAAGCAGCAAGTGCTCTTGTCGAAGCAGGCAAGAAAGAAGATTTCAAATCGTCTGTCGAATCCCTATCACGTGCTTTCAACTTGGCTGAAAAAGCCGAAGGAACTGATACTGTTGACCCTGCTCTCTTTGAGAATGAAGAAGAGAAAGCCTTGGCAGAAGCAGTAGAATCACTCGTTTTGTCAGGAACTGCAAGTCAGCAATTAGAACAACTCTTTGCGCTTAGCCCAGTTATTGATGCTTTCTTTGAAAATACCATGGTAATGGCTGAAGATCAGACTGTTCGACAAAATCGTTTGGCTATCTTGTCACAATTAACCAAGAAAGCAGCTAAGCTCGCTCGTTTTAACCAAATCAATACTAAATAAACTCAGTCGAACGGACTGTATCTTATCACAAAGGAGAAGAAATGGACCCGAAAAAAATCGCTCGTATCAATGAGCTTGCTAAAAAGAAAAAAACAGAAGGCTTAACTTCTGCTGAAAAAGTGGAACAAGCTAAACTTCGTGAGGAGTATATTGAAGGCTATCGTCGTTCTGTTCGCCACCACATTGAAGGAATCAAAATTGTCGACGAAGAAGGAAATGACGTCACACCAGAAAAACTACGCCAAGTACAACGTGAAAAAGGTTTGCACGGCCGTAGTCTTGATGATTCAAATTCATAAAATTTAAGGGTTTTGTAGATGCTCTGCAAAACCCTTTTTTGATAACAACAAAAAAGAAGGAGCCACCTGGCTCCTTTTTGGTTTCTTAGTTGCTTGCGCCAGAAGTAGCGTCAGCGTCACCACCGTGGCCTCCAGCATCCCCTGAATCAGAAGCGCCAGAAGTGGCGTCAGCGTCTCCATGACCTCCGGCAGCAGGAGCAAATGGTCCGCTACCACCCACCAAACGTTGACCAGTCTCTTTTAGGTACCAGTCAAGCCATGGTTGGAAGTTAAAGACGATTTCATTGATACCAGCGTATGATCCGTCAGGATAGTACATCGCTTGGTAGTTGTGAGTGTTGATAACACCTGCAGGAGAACCTGGAACGATAGTACGGACGTATTCTTGGTTTCCGTTGCGAAGTGTTCCGATAACCCACTCTACATTCTTCATACGTGCTGGTGGAAGAGAACCATGAACAGTCGACATACGGCTACCTGATTGAGGTGGTACACGTTTAGCGAACATGGTGTCTGGATCTTGGTGAGCGTTGTTGTAGTAGAGGAATTGGTTGTTGTCGTCAGCGTATGTCAATTCAAACGGCATAGCTTTCAAGAACATATCAATTTGGTTAACTGTCAAGATACCGTGGTCCAATTTGACATAGGTATCACCAGAAACAGCTCCAGTTATTGCTGCAACTTTTTCTACCCATTCTGGATCATCAGGGTCAACTTCTGTAATGGTTGTAGCAATTGGTCTTCCACAATCCAAGTCTTCTGGTTCGATTGGTTTTGGTTTTTTCAATTTCGAAACGACTCCTACGTATTTAACAAAGTTATCTAAGCAAGTTTCAAGGAATTTAACAGTTCCTTCATTGGTGATGTTTCCATTGTTATCAAAAGCTTCTTTGGCTTTACCAAGAAGGAATTCATTACCTGGAAGTGTGTAGGCATTGACACCAGGAGCATCAAGAATCTTACGAAGGTGAACTTGGGCACGTGAAGTCCCTTGGTCGTAGTATGATGCTCCCACAATCATAACAGGTTTGTTTTCAAATGGATGAACTTCGTATGAAAGCCATTCAAGTACAGATTTGAGTGAAGCTGAGATAGTGTGGTTGTGCTCAGGAGTTGCGATAATGACACCATCAGCACGTGTAATCTTGTTATACAAGAAACGCAATTGGAAACTTTCGTCCCATTTTTCGTCTTGGTTAAACATTGGAACTTCGTCGATTTCAAGAACTTCTAATTCAAATTTGAATTTGAAATTGCGACGGATAAATTCCAAGAGTTTGCGGTTATATGATTGATCGTAGTTTGATCCAACAAGTCCAACAAATTTCATTCTTTCGGTCTCCTATCTTACAAATTTTCCCAGTCAAATTCTTCTGCATCTTTGCGAAGCAATTCTTGCGCATTGCGCAATTTCTCAGTAATTTTCACAAAGATACGGAAGTCATCAAAGATGGCATCCAATTTCTTGATGACATCAAGGTCAACCAAGTCACCACTTGGGTTAAATGCTTGAAGAGAGTGAGAGAGCAAGAATTCATCTGGAAGAACATTTGCCTTAATTTCAGGAGCGTTCAAGATTTGACGAAGTTGCAATTGGGCACGAGATGAACCAAGAGTTCCGTAAGAAGCACCAGTAATCATGATTGGTTTGTTCAAAAGTGGGTAGATACCATAAGATAGCCAAGCAAGAGCGCTCATCAAAACTGCAGGGATTGAGTGGTCGTACTCAGGGGTACCGATGATGACACCATCAGATGCTTCAATTTTAGCAGCTATTTCAAGAATTTCAGCAGGAAGAAGTTTATCTGCTGGTTTGTTGAAAACAGGGATATCCTTGATTTCAACGAGTTCAATTTCAGCTTTATCCGCAAAGTGTTTTTGCATATATTGGAGCAATTGGCGGTTTGTAGAACGTTTAGAGTTCGTTCCAACAATGGCAATAAGTTTTAGCATGAGATTTCCTTTCTCTTTTTACATAATACAATTTTGAAGGCCTGAAGAACATGCGAGGCGTCCCTCTTTGTCGATGAGGATGGCTTCAATCCCATCTATACTTTCGACTTGCCAGAGGATAGAAGCGCTTCGCTCTCCGAAAAGGCGTGTTGTCCATATCTCACCATCAACGGATCTATCAGAGACAATCGTTAAGCTAGCAAGATCGGTTTCGACAGGGAATCCTGTCTTACTATCAAAGATATGGTGATAGTCTTTTCCATCCACTGTCAGGTGGCGTTCATAGATACCTGAAGTGACAACGGATTTGTTAGAAGCAGGGATAGTTAGGAGATGATTGCCACGAGGATTTCGCGGATCTTGAATCCCAATCTGCCAGGCATTCCCTTCTTTGGCTTGGTTGTTCCCGATGGTGAGGATATTTCCTCCGAGATTGATCAGGGCAGAGGTGACACCGTGTTCTTTCAAATACTGGGCAACCTTATCTGCACTATAGCCCTTAGCTAAACAACCTAAATCAAGCTTCATTCCTTTCTTCTCTAAAAAGACAGTAGAGCTAGTCGGATCCAACTTGATAAAATGCGGGTCAACTAGAGGCAAGACAGCTTCGATTTCTTTAGAGTCTGGAAGCCGTGCATCTGCAAATCCGATTCGCCAGGTTTGAATCAAGGGACCAATACTGATATTGAGATGGCTAGATGGTGCTAGGCTATGCTCAAGTCCAAGAGCAATCAGTTCAAATAGGTCAGGATGAACCTTAACAGGTGTGATTCCAGCCTGGTAGTTGATTTCCATCAGTTCGGATTCTTGACTGTTGGCGTTAAAACGGTATTCGAGTTCCTTGAGCAAATCAAAGACTCCTTGAAGTAGGCAATCAGCCTGTTCATCTACTAATGAAATCGTGATAGTTGTTCCCATTAGCCGTTCAGAACGTGAATGAAGAGGCAAGCTACCAGCTCCTTTCTCTTTATAGGAAATCATTCAATATAAGGTCGTTAAAGAAAAATTAAACCCCTTACATTTTCTTTCCATGTATCTAGCATATCATAAAGTCAGCGTTTTCACAAATGAATTTTGACAAAAAGTCAAGAAATATGCTCAAAATTAATATGAAAACGATAGAAAAATTAGATTTATTAATGTTAAGTGTATTTTTTTCTGAAAAAAGGAGAATTCTGAGCAAATGCCTTGTAAACGCTAACAGTAAATGGTATACTAGAAAGGTAAATCAAAAATTAAAGGTAGGAATTTTTCTATGAGTAAAATCGTTGTAGTTGGTGCTAACCACGCTGGTACAGCTTGTATTAATACGATGTTGGACAACTTCGGACATGAGAACGAAATCGTAGTATTTGACCAAAACTCAAATATTTCATTCCTTGGTTGTGGAATGGCGCTTTGGATCGGGGAACAAATTGACGGCCCAGAAGGTCTCTTCTACTCTGATAAAGAAAAATTGGAAGCAAAAGGTGCTAAAGTTTACATGAACTCACCAGTTCTTTCAATTGACTACGATAACAAAGTTGTGACTGCAGAAGTTGAAGGAAAAGAGCACAAAGAGTCTTATGATAAATTAATCTTTGCTACTGGTTCAACTCCAATCTTGCCTCCAATTGAAGGTGTTGAAATCGTTAAGGGCAACCGCGAATTCAAAGCAACTCTTGAAAATGTACAATTTGTTAAATTGTACCAAAACGCTGAAGAAGTTATTGAAAAACTTGAAGATAAGAGCAAGCACCTTGAGCGCATTGCCGTTGTTGGTGGTGGTTACATCGGAGTAGAACTTGCCGAAGCTTTCGAGCGTCTTGGAAAAGAAGTAGTGCTTGTAGATATCGTAGACACTGTATTGAACGGCTACTATGACAAAGACTTTACTCAAATGATGGCGAAGAACTTGGAAGACCACAACATCCGCTTGGCTCTTGGTCAAACAGTTAAAGCCATCCAAGGTGATGGAAAAGTTGAACGCTTGGTAACAGACAAAGAAACATTTGATGTAGATATGGTAGTTCTTGCTGTTGGTTTCCGTCCAAACACAGCTCTTGCTGACGGTAAGATTGAACTCTTCCGTAACGGTGCCTTCCTTGTAGATAAGAAACAAGAAACATCTATCCCAGGTGTATACGCTGTTGGTGACTGTGCAACTGTTTATGACAATGCTCGTAAAGATACAAGCTACATCGCTCTTGCATCTAACGCTGTACGTACTGGTATCGTTGGTGCTTATAATGCTTGTGGTCATGAATTGGAAGGAATTGGTGTACAAGGATCAAACGGTATCTCTATCTACGGTCTTCACATGGTTTCGACTGGTTTGACTCTTGAAAAAGCCAAAGCTGCAGGCTATAATGCAACTGAAACTGGCTTTAACGATCTTCAAAAACCAGAATTTATCAAACATGACAACCACGAAGTTGCCATCAAGATTGTCTTTGACAAAGACAGCCGCGAAATCCTTGGTGCACAAATGGTTTCACATGATGCTGCTATCAGTATGGGAATCCACATGTTCTCACTTGCTATCCAAGAGCATGTAACAATCGATAAATTGGCCTTGACAGACCTATTTTTCTTGCCACACTTCAACAAACCATACAACTACATTACAATGGCTGCACTTACAGCTGAAAAATAACAATAGCTAAGCTATCTGGCCTTAGGTTAAGGTCAGATAGTTTTTTAGTTATACTCTTCGAAAATCAAATTCAAACCACGTCAGCTTCGCCTTACCGTATATATGTTACTGACTTCGTCAGTTCTATCTACAACCTCAAAGCAGTGCTTTGAGCAACCTGCGGCTAGCTTCCTAGTTTGCTCTTTGATTTTCATTGAGTATCAATCTGTACCCATACAATTATCCTTTTTTTATCTTGTACTTCATTCTGATCTGACATAAAATAAAATGGTAGCTACCAATACAAATGATGAGGATTAAGAAATGACTGAAAATCGTTATGAACTAAATAAAAACTTGGCACAGATGCTCAAAGGTGGGGTTATCATGGACGTTCAGAACCCTGAACAGGCTCGTATCGCAGAGGCTGCTGGTGCGGCTGCTGTTATGGCCTTGGAGCGGATTCCAGCTGATATTCGTGCAGCTGGTGGAGTTTCCCGTATGAGCGATCCAAAGATGATTAAGGAAATCCAAGAAGCGGTCAGTATTCCAGTGATGGCCAAGGTCAGAATCGGGCATTTTGTTGAAGCTCAGATTTTAGAGGCTATTGAGATTGACTATATCGATGAGAGTGAAGTGCTGTCTCCAGCAGACGATCGTTTCCATGTGGACAAGAAAGAATTCCAAGTTCCTTTTGTCTGTGGAGCTAAGGATTTGGGTGAAGCCTTGCGTCGTATCGCTGAGGGTGCTTCCATGATTCGGACAAAAGGAGAACCCGGTACAGGAGACATCGTTCAAGCCGTTCGTCATATGCGCATGATGAATCAAGAAATTCGCCGCATTCAAAACCTACGTGAAGACGAGCTCTATGTTGCTGCCAAGGACTTGCAAGTACCTGTAGAATTGGTCCAATACGTTCATGAACATGGAAAATTGCCAGTTGTTAACTTCGCAGCTGGAGGTGTGGCAACACCAGCAGATGCTGCGCTGATGATGCAATTGGGGGCAGAGGGTGTCTTTGTCGGTTCAGGTATTTTCAAGTCAGGCGATCCTGTTAAACGAGCAAGTGCTATTGTTAAAGCCGTAACCAACTACCAAAATCCTCAAATTTTGGCTCAAATCTCTGAAGACCTAGGGGAAGCCATGGTTGGTATCAATGAGAATGAAATTCAAATTCTCATGGCAGAGCGAGGAGAATAGATGAAAATCGGAATATTAGCCTTGCAGGGAGCCTTTGAAGAGCATGCAAAAGTACTAGATAAACTAGGAGTCTCTAGTGTCCAAATCAGAAATTTAGATGATTTTCAACAACATCAGAGTGACTTGTCCGGTTTGATTTTGCCTGGTGGAGAATCTACAACCATGGGCAAACTCTTGCGTGACCAGCAGATGCTGCTTCCCATCCGAGAAGCCATTCTTTCTGGACTACCAGTCTTTGGAACTTGTGCGGGCTTAATCTTACTAGCTAAGGAAATCACTTCTCAGGAAGAAAGTCATCTTGGAACCATTGATATAGTGGTTGAGCGCAATGCTTATGGGCGCCAACTAGGAAGCTTCTATACAGAGGCAGAATGTAAGGGAGTTGGTCAGATTCCCATGACCTTTATCCGTGGACCGATTATCAGTAGTGTTGGAGAGGGTGTAGAAATTCTAGCAACAGTAGATGATCAAATCGTTGCAGCTCAAGAAAAAAATATGCTGGTAACCTCTTTTCATCCAGAATTGACAGATGATGCTCGCTTGCACCAGTACTTTATCAATATGTGTAAAGAAAAAAGTTGAGAAAAGATTCTCAACTTTTTTACATGTAATAAACAATCGCGATATATTGGAGTGCAGATGCTGCTAGGATAAAGAGATGCCAAATCATGTGAAAATAAGGTTTTTTCTTAGCGTAAAATCCAGCTCCAACTGTATAACAGAGTCCGCCAGTTACCATGAGACTCCAGAAAATTGGTGTTGTTTGACTGATAATGACAGGAATGATAGCTAGAACCAACCAGCCCATGATCAGGTAAAGGGCAAGGCTGAATTTCTCATTGACCTTTTTAGCGAAGATTTTATAGAGGATGCCAAAGATGGTCGTTCCCCACTGAATGGCAATAATCAGATAGCCAAACCAGTTATTCATCAAAGTCAAGACGACTGGCGTATAAGAGCCTGCGATAGCCACATAAATCATAGAATGGTCGATGATTCGCAAGACGTATTTGTGGGTCGAACCATAGGCCATAGAGTGGTAAATGGTTGACGAGAGGAACATGAGAAAGAGACTGATAACAAAGATAGAAACGCCAAAGGATGATAAAAATCCATGTGCTTCATAACTATAGGTGGATGAAATAGGGAGCAAGATGAGCATGATAACGGCACCTACAGCATGGGTCACGCTATTAGCAATTTCCTCTCCAAAGCTGAGTTTTTTACTGAGCTTTAGACTGGTATTCATTGGATTTCCTCCTCTTCTTTGATAAGGATTAAGTCTAGAGTTTGATGATAGAGTTTAACCGTTTGACAGCTGGTTTGGATAATAGGATTTTCTGGATCAATCCCATGGTTCATGTAGTCTACAAAAGCGTCGTAGAGCTGGTCTGAGCTCGCTTGAGTTTGCAGAGTATTGAGGGTCTGAGCGATTTCTTGGATCGAAAAGACAGACTTGAGAGTAGTGATGGCAATCAAACGGGCAATCTGTTTGCGTTGGTATTTTTTCTTATCAGGTTTTGTCAGGTAACCATGTTTGACATAATTATTGACCATAGATGCTGTTAGTCCCTTGTCCTTATCTGGAGAGATAGGGGCACAGACTTGATTGACATAAAGTAAAACTTGATCCAGATAGAGGTCAATGTTTGGAATGTCTTCCCATTTTGGGTAGGAAAAGATACAATTCATTTCCAACTCCTTTTTATCTAGTTTTAATAACTAGATTATAAAATAATAAAAAACAAAAGTCAAGTTTCAACTGCTTGTAGAAAGCTTTAAATTATGCTATGATGAGAGAAACTAGTTAGAAATGAGGGGAAGAGATGGAGATTCGTTTAGCTTTTCCAAACGAAGTAGATGCGATTATGCAGGTGATGGAGGATGCCAAAAAGTGTTTAGCCAAGTCTGGTAGTGACCAGTGGCAAAATGACTATCCAAATGCCGACATCATTATTGATGATATCATCTCTGGTCAAGCCTATGTGGCCTTGGAAGAGGGAGAACTGTTAGCCTATGCTGCTGTGACCAAGAACCCAGAGGAAGCCTATGAAGCCATTTATGAAGGAAGTTGGCAGGGGGAAGAATCAGAATATCTGGTCTTTCACCGTATCGCTGTGGCAACAGATGTCCAAGGACAAGGAGTTGCTCAGACTTTCCTAGAAGGATTGATTGAAGGTTTTGATTATCTAGATTTTCGTTCAGATACGCATGCACAAAACAAGGCCATGCAGCATATCTTTGAAAAGCTGGGCTTCCAACAGGTCGGAAAAGTTCCAGTTGATGGGGAACGCTTGGCCTATCAGAAATTAAAAAAATGAAGCAGAAAAAGTACGCAAAAATGCTCTACCCGTCGCCAATTGGGACCTTATCCTTAGTTGCTGACGAGCAATATCTGTATGGAATTTGGGTACAGGACCAAACTCACTTTGAGAGGGGATTAGGGGATGAAACGATAGAAGAAGTTGCTGGCCATCCTGTATTAGAGCAGGTTATTTCCTATTTAGATACCTATTTCGAAGGCAGTGTTCAGGATCTATCTGACTTACCTTTGGCTCCTATTGGAACAGATTTTGAAAAGCGAGTTTGGACCTATTTACATGCCATTCCTTATGGTCAAACAGTGACTTACGGTCAAATAGCGAAAGACCTGCAAGTAGCTTCTGCCCAAGCGATTGGTGGAGCAGTGGGGCGCAATCCTTGGTCCATCCTCGTACCCTGTCATCGTGTGCTGGGGTCAGGCAATCGCTTGACAGGCTATGCATCAGGAGTCGAAAAGAAAGCCTGGCTCTTGCAACATGAAGGTGCAGCATTTCAAGAAAATAAAAAATAGAAAGAAAAGAAGATGTTAGAATTTATCGAATACCCAAAATGTTCAACTTGTAAGAAAGCAAAAAATGAATTGGATCAACTTGGACTGGAATACCAAGATGTCCACATCGTAGAAGAAACACCAAGTGAAGAAGTAATTTTGGACTGGTTAGAAACTTCTGGTTTTGAAGTGAAACAATTTTTCAATACTAGCGGGATCAAATACCGAGAACTAGGCCTAAAAGATAAGGTGGAAAGTTTGTCAAAACAAGAAGCAGCCAAGCTTCTAGCCAGTGATGGCATGTTATTGAAACGTCCAATTTTGGTGGAGAATGGTGCTGTTAAACAAATCGGCTATAGAAGACCCTATGAGGACTTAGGTTTGAGATAGTTTTTATTTATCTCATTGATAGGTAAAATATATAGCCTCCCTGTTTTAAAGTGTGATAAACTAGAAGATAGACAAAATCTGAGCAGCCCGTAGCAAATAATTTGCTTGCGAGCAGAAGTATGATAGAATGAATCATTATCAGGAGAGGATGTTTTTATGACTGTTACAACATTTTTAGCATCAGATTGGTACCAAAGTTTGATGCAACTCATTCCGGATGGTAAACTCTTTAGTTTGCGTTCGGTCTTTGATGGAATTCCAAGGATTGTCCAACAACTGCCTACAACCTTGATGTTGACGCTTGGAGGAGCACTCTTTGGTTTGCTACTTGCCTTAATTTTTGCCATTGTTAAGATCAATCGTGTTAAGATTTTATATCCCTTGCAGGCCTTTTTCGTTAGCTTTTTAAAAGGTACCCCAATCCTAGTCCAACTTATGTTGACCTACTACGGAATTCCTTTGTTATTGAAAGCTATCAACCAGCAATGGGGCACTGGTTTCAATATCAATGCGATTCCAGCGGCACTTTTTGCGATTGTGGCCTTTGCTTTTAATGAGGCGGCTTATGCAAGTGAAACGATTCGTGCAGCCATCCTTTCTGTTAATCCAGGTGAAATTGAGGCGGCGCGTAGTTTGGGTATGACACGAGCGCAAGTTTATCGTCGTGTGATTATTCCAAATGCGGCGGTGGTAGCGACGCCAACTTTGATTAACTCCCTTATCGGTTTGACTAAAGGAACTTCTCTAGCCTTTAGTGCGGGTGTTGTGGAAGTCTTTGCCCAAGCTCAGATTTTAGGTGGAGCTGATTATCGCTATTTTGAACGTTTCATCTCCGTTGCCCTTGTTTATTGGGTAGTCAATATTGGAATTGAAAGCCTCGGCCGTTTCATTGAGAGAAGAATGGCTATCTCAGCGCCGGATGCAGTATCTACAGATGTGAAAGGAGACCTTCGTTAATGATTAAGATTTCGAATTTAAGCAAATCCTTTTCTGGACAGACAGTCTTGAATCATCTGAACTTGGATATCCAAAAAGGGGAGGTAGTGGCTTTGATTGGTTCATCTGGAGCTGGAAAATCAACCTTTCTTCGTAGTTTGAATTACCTTGAAACTCCAGATAGTGGAACGATTCAGATTGACAATTTTAAAGTTGATTTTTCTCAGATTAGCCAAGAGGAGATTTTAACCCTTCGTCGCAAGTTATCTATGGTTTTCCAACAGTTTAATTTATTTGAACGCCGAACAGCTCTTGACAATGTCAAGGAAGGTTTGGTTATCGTTAAAAAATTATCGGACGAGGAAGCAACAAAAATCGCCAAGGAAGAGTTGGCTAAGGTTGGACTTTCTGACCGTGAAAACCATTACCCTCGCCACTTATCAGGTGGACAGAAGCAACGGGTTGCCCTTGCGCGTGCGCTTGCTATGAAACCAGATGTCTTGCTATTGGACGAACCCACTTCAGCCCTCGACCCAGAATTGGTCGGTGAAGTAGAAAAGTCTATTGCAGATGCTGCCAAGTCAGGTCAGACCATGATTTTGGTCAGTCACGATATGTCTTTTGTAGCCCAAGTGGCAGACAAGGTTTTATTCCTAGATAAAGGGAAAATCATCGAGTCTGGCACACCGGATGAAATCATCAATCATCCAAAAGAAGAACGGACAAAAGAATTCTTCGCTAGTTACAAACGGACTTATATTTGATATAATAGAAAAAGGAAAACTCAGTTAGTTGGACTAGCTGAGTTTACTCTTTAAAAAAGATAGAAACGAGAGAGATCATGCTACTGCATCTATTTTCTTTGTATTTCGAGAGTTTGATCTTAACGACCATCCTTGTCGTGACTTTTCTGGGGATTTGGATTGGATTGAGAGCCATGTCTGGTGTGGACAAGACAGCCAAAGCTCGCCAAGCCCATCTCTATGATATGATTATGATTGGAGTTTTGGTCATTCCGGTGTTATCCTTTGCCGTCATGAGTTTGCTCTTGGTTTTCAAGGCATAATCCTTGCGTGACTAGCAAGAATGAGTTAGAATAAAGATAGTTACAACAAGAAAGAAGGAATCGAAATGTACGATACGATTATTGTCGGTGCTGGACCTGCGGGAATGACCGCTGCCTTATATGCTGCTCGCAGCAATCTGAAAGTGGCTTTGATTGAAGGTGGTCTGCCAGGCGGGCAAATGAACAACACATCTGATATTGAAAACTATCCAGGTTATGCCAACATCAGTGGACCTGAATTGGCTGAAAAGATGTTTGAACCTCTTGAAAACCTTGGAGTGGAGCATCTTTATGGCTATGTTGAAAATATTGAAGACCAGGGTGACTATAAGAAGGTCATCACTGATGATCAAGTTTACGAAACCCGTACTGTCATTGTAGCAACTGGGTCAAAACACCGTCTTTTGGGGGTTCCTGGAGAAGAAGAACTGAACAGTCGTGGTGTTTCTTACTGTGCCGTATGTGATGGAGCTTTCTTCCGTGATCAAGACTTGCTCGTAGTTGGTGGTGGAGATTCAGCGGTAGAAGAAGCTCTCTTCTTGACTCGCTTTGCCAAGACTGTTACCATTGTTCACCGTCGTGACCAACTTCGTGCCCAAAAGGTTTTGCAAGACCGTGCTTTTGCAAATGAGAAAGTCAACTTTATCTGGGATTCTGTTGTCAAGGAAATCAAAGGTGAAAACCGAGTAGAATCTGTCGTATTTGAAAATGTAAAAACGGGTCAAGTGACAGAGCAAGCCTTCGGTGGTGTTTTTATCTATGTCGGTTTGGATCCTGTTAGCGATTTTGTTAAAGAATTGAATATTCAAGACCAGGCAGGCTGGATTGTGACAGATAATCACATGAAAACTGCCGTTGACGGTATCTTTGCAGTTGGAGATGTTCGCCAGAAAGACCTTCGCCAAGTGACAACAGCAGTTGGAGATGGGGCTATCGCTGGTCAAGAAGCTTACAAATTTATTACAGAACATAGTTAAGAAAAAAGTTTCCAATCACTTGATTGGAAACTTTTTTATAGTCGGTTTCGGAAAACTTCGTACATGAGAATGGCTGCAGCAACACTGGCATTGAGACTTTGAACATGCCCATTCATGGGAATAGTAATCATCTCATCGACCTGTTTTTTGATGTTGCTCGAGATGCCTTTTCCTTCATTTCCGATGATGAGGGCGATTTTCCCTTTTGTATTCCACTTGTGGCAAGGGGTACCGTTCATATCCGTTCCAAAGGTCCAGAAGCCTTCAGCCTTGAGTTTGTCTAGGGTTTGACTGAGGTTGGTCACTCGGGCAATCGGTACATGCTCAATAGCACCTGTGGCCGTTTTGGCAACGACAGGAGTCACTCCGACAGCACGGTGCTTGGGAATAATGACACCTGAAACATTGGTCGCATCAGCAGTCCTTAAGATAGAACCTAAATTATGGGGGTCAGTTAACCCGTCCAGAATCAATAGCAAAGGATTTTCTTCTTGTCGTGTTTTGGAAAGGATGTGATCCAGATCGCTATAGGCAAATTCGGACACTCGTAGAACAAAACCTTGGTGAACAGCGCCTTCGGTCATCTCAGACAGGGATTTTTTTGAAGTCCAAGAAATGGATACCTTTTTTTCTGTAGCCAGTTCCTTGACCTTCTCAACATTCTTACCTCGAAGATCTTCTTGGAGGTAGAGTTTGTTTCCAGTGTTTGCAAGGATGGCTTCGGTAACGGCGTGGACGCCATAGACAATATCATTTGTTTTCATGCCTCTATTATAACACAAAACCCCGTCTTGCAACGGGATTTTCTTTATTCGAGGATGAGGAGTCCATCTTTGACAGCAAATGGGTCTTTCTCATTGATACGATCGTAAAACATGATTCCGTTTAGATGATCAATTTCATGTTGGACAACGATAGAGTTGTAGCCTTTGAGCTTGATACGGTGTTTTTCGCCGTCCTTGTCAAAGTAATCAACAGTGACACGGGCATGACGGACAACATAGCCTGGCACGTTACGGTCAACAGATAGGCAACCTTCTCCTTCGCCAAGAGCAGCATCTTGAACAGAGTGAGAGACGATTTTTGGATTGTACATAATAGCTTGCAAGTCGTAGGCTTCCTGTGGAGTTTCACCTTCTTCCACAATATTGGGCACTAAAACAGCGATAACACGTTTTGAGATATCGAGTTGGGGAGCAGCAAGTCCAACACCACCGCGGAGCCCCATTTTCTCAGCCATAACAGGATCTTGGGAATGTTTGAGGAATTGCATCATCTTTTCACCAAGGATGATTTCCTGGTCAGACAGTGGGAAAGTAACTTCCTCAGCAACTGCGCGTAGAGTTGGATTCCCCTCGCGGATAATATCTTTCATATCAATTAAGTGAGCAGCTTTTGTAATACGTTCTATTGCAGACATTTTCTCTCCTTTCATTACCTCTACATGATAACACAAAATAGGTCAGAAAGAAAGCCGCAGAAGTTCCTAAAAAATAATATAATAAACGGTATTCTTCTTTTGTCTGTGATATAATAAAAGAAAAAACTTGCACCAAAAAGCAAGGGGGAATAAAGATGGAAAAGCGACAAGATAGACGGTCTCATGGACCTATTGATGGATTGTTGGAGAAAAGTATTGGTTTCTTTCGGAATTATAAATCCTGGACCAATGCTCAGTTTATTATTGTGTTACTGCTTGCAGTTGCCGTGTCCATGGGGGGGAACTTATTAGTTCGAGCAGTACAAGGTAGTAAGGGAACAAGCCCTGGTAGCCAAACTCTTGATTCTGCTAGTACATCTGGTCAATCCAAGGAAGATCAGTCTGGTGAAACAACGGCGCGTATCATGGCAAATGGTGACCTTCTCTACCACATCCCCATCTACCGAACAGCTCTTAAAGAAGATGGGACCTATGATTTCCATGAAAATTTTGAGTATGTAAAACCCTGGCTCAAACAAGCGGATTTGGTGATTGGTGACTTTGAAGGAACGGTGAACAAGGACCACTACTTGGCAGGTTATCCTCTCTTTAATGCACCAGGGGAAGTCATGGATGCGATCAAGGATGCAGGCTACCAAGTTCTAGACTTGGCCCACAATCACATCCTGGATTCTCAGATAGAGGGAGTGGTCTCAACGGCTCAAGCTATTGAAAAGGCAGGAATGACACCTATTGGAGTTTATACAAAGGAACCAAGGGACAAGTCTCCCCTTGTTATTAAGGAAGTCAATGGTATCAAGGTAGCTCTATTGGCTTATTCCTATGGCTTTAATGGCATTGAACAATCTATTTCCCAAGAGGACTATAATCGCTATCTTTCTGACTTAGACGAAGAAAAGATGAAGGCGGAAATCGAGCGTGCCGAGAAAGAAGCGGATATTACTGTTGTTATGCCTCAGATGGGAATTGAGTACCAATTAGAACCAACTGAGGAGCAAAAAGCTCTTTACTACAAGATGGTGGACTGGGGAGCCGATATTATCTTTGGAGGGCATCCACACGTCGTTGAACCTGCCGAAACAGTTGAAAAAGATGGTGACAAAAAACTGATTATCTATTCCATGGGAAATTTCCTCTCAAATCAGCGCATTGAAACCATGCAAGACGAGGAAAATGCCAAGTGGACTGAGCGAGGAGTTCTCATGGATGTGACCATTAAGAAAAAAGATGGAAAGACAAGGATTGAAACCGCCAAAGCGCATCCTACTTGGGTTAATCGAACACCCAAAGGAACTTACTCCCCAGAAGGCTATCCGCTCTTCCTCTATCAGACCTATATCCTAGAGGACTTCATCGAGGGGGGTAGTCACCGTGACAAGTTGGATGAGGCGACCAAGGAACGAATTGACACAGCCTATAAAGAAATGAATGAACATGTAGGGTTGAAGTGGTAGGTACTCGCCCTAAAGGAGACGAGATGACGATTAAATTAATTGCAACAGATATGGATGGAACCTTGCTGGATCCAAGAGGGCAACTGGACTTGCCACGTTTAGAAAAGATTTTAGACCAATTAGATGAACGAGGTATCCGTTTTGTCATTGCGACGGGGAATGAAGTCCATCGGATGAGGCAATTATTAGAACACTTAGCGAGTCGAGTAGTCCTTGTTGTTGCTAATGGTGCGCGGATATTTGAGTATGATACATTACTTCAGGCTCAGACCTGGGATGATGCTATGGTTGACAAGGCTCTCCTTCATTTTAAAGGGAGGGAGTGTCGAGATCAGTTCGTCGTCACCAGTATGAATGGGAGTTTTGTCAAGGAAGGAACGGTTTTTACAGATCTGGAAAAATTTATGACTCCAGAGATGATTGAAAAACTTTACCAAAGGACCAATTTTGTGGATGAACTAAACTCAGACCTATTTGGAGGAGTACTAAAGATGAGCATGGTCGTTGGAGAGGAACGTTCTAGTTCAGTTTTGCAGGAAATCAATGACCTCTTTGATGGTCGTGTAAGAGCTGTTTCTAGCGGTTATGGCTGTATCGATATCCTGCAAGCTGGTGTTCACAAGGCTTGGGGATTGGAAGAATTACTCAAGCGCTGGGATTTGACATCGGAACAAATCATGGCTTTTGGTGATAGCGAAAATGATGTTGAGATGTTGGAGATGGCTGGCATTGCCTATGCTATGGAAAATGCTGATGATGAGGCCAAGGCAGTTGCAACTGCCCTAGCTCCAGCTAACAGCCAGGCTGGCGTTTATCAGGTCCTAGAGAATTGGTTAGAGAAAGAGGGATAAGGTGGCTGTACAGTTATTAGAAAATTGGCTTCTAAAAGAGCAGGCAAAGATTCAAACCAAGTATCGTGAACTCAATCAGATTTCTCTTTTAGAACCAGATATGATTTTTATCGGCGATTCGATTGTAGAATACTACCCTTTGCAAGAGTTACTCGGAACTGCTAAGACGATTGTTAATCGTGGCATCCGAGGTTACCAGACGGGGCTTCTACTAGACAATCTTGATGCCCATCTTTATGGTGATGCTGTCGATCAAATTGTTCTCTTAATTGGGACAAACGATATCGGAAAAGATATTCCCATGAATGAAGCCTTAGATAATCTTGAAGGTGTGATTCAATCGCTTAACCGAGATTATCCGCTGTCACAAATAAAGCTTGTTTCTATTCTGCCAGTCAATGAAGGAGAAGAATACAAGCAGACAGTATACATTCGAACCAATGAAAAGATTAGAGAATGGAATCAAGCCTATGAGGCTCTAGCCTCCGCCTATATGCAAGTAGATTTTCTACCAATTTATGATAGTTTGACTGATGCAGAGGGACAACTTAAATCAGCCTATACAACGGATGGTCTCCATCTAAGTGTAGCGGGTTATCAAGCTTTATCAGATGCTTTGAAAACGTATCTTTTCTAAAGAATTGGCTTGATTTTGCATTTTTTATGAAGATAGGTTATAATAGTTCTAACATCCTGGGGTCGTTACGGATTCGACAGGCATTATGAGGCATATTTTGCAACCCGTGTGGCGACGTAAACGCTCAGTTAAATATAACTGCAAAAAATAACACTTCTTACGCTCTAGCTGCCTAAAAACCAGCAGGCGTGACCTGATTTGGATTGCTCGTGTTCAATGACAGGTCTTATGATTAGCGAGATACGATCAAGCCTTGTCTAGTGGTTTGATAATAGATTAATAGACTCGCAGTTCCTAGGCTTGAGTTATGTGTCGAGGGACTGTTAAAACAATACATAACCTATGGTTGTAGACAAATATGTTGGCAGGTGTTTGGACGTGGGTTCGACTCCCACCGGCTCCATTATGAACTGGTATACAGTATGATTTTTTCCAAATTGTATCCAATTACTTTAGTGTGTTAGTGGAGAATTACTCAAGAGGCTGAAGAGGACGGTTTGCTAAATCGTTAGGTCGGGTAACTGGCGCGGGGGTTCGAATCCCCCATTCTCCGTTAGATAAACCCAGTGTTTTTCTAAACTAATCTACTTGGAGGTGGTCTCCAAGAGTAAATTTTCATAAAGAGGTGAAACATGAAAAAGATTAAGTTACTAACTATCTTAGCACTCTCAACAGTTGTCTTGGGTGCATGTTCTGCATTGTCTAATCAGTCATCTGAAGCTTCTTCTGATGACAAGGAGAAAACGGAACAGGTTGAGAAGAAGGATGAAGCAGCGGAAGTTAAAGAGAAAGTCACAAAAGATGCTGAAATTCTCCTAGACTCTGTTCTCACTAGCGACTCTGCACGATTCAAGAAGATTTATGGCGAAACTTATGAAAAATGGACTGAAGCCATATTTGCAGTTCAAACAAGTGAAAAAATCAAAGAAGAAGGTCTTTCACCTGCGTCTACCTACTCAGTACAATGGCACAAAGATTTTCCTGTAGAAACACCAGAAGAAACCATTTCAGGCTTCTTGAAGATGAAACGCAAGTTAATCCAGGATATCGGTTCTTACACTGTTAAGGATGTGAAGGTTGATGAATCTGGCAATACTGCAACTGTAACTTTTAACTCTAAAAAATTGCATTCTAAAGGGTTGACTTCATCAGTCAGAGAAGTTCTAACGATTCTCATTGGTGGAATCGATAACTTAGGTAAGTACAACCAAGCTGGATCAAATGTTGATATCAAGCGTTACCAAACATTGGTGACATATTGGATTTACGAACACCTCTTCAGAAAAGATTTTGCTACCTACAGTGATGTAGATGCTGAAGCTGCTCTTACACCTCTTACTACTGGAGATTTTGATACAGAAATCAAACTAACCAAGGATAAGGATGGAAACTGGCTTATTTCTCAAGAAGACTATCGCACCTTATCAACTGAGTTAATGGATACTACTGAGGGATATGATAAGATTGATCGTAAGAACTCTACAAAGTCTAAGAACAAATCTACAGACAAGTCTTCTGATAAATCAACAGATAAGTCTTCAGATAAATCCACAGACAAATCTTCAGATAAAAAAGATAAAAGCAATATCTAATCTTTAGATTTAAACGAAAAACAAGTAGTTTATTAAGACTACTTGTTTTTTGATGAAATCAAAGTGATTCCAGTATAGGGCAGGATACAGAAAAATGTGGTGTGGTAGTTAAAGTAACTCAGCCTTTCATTTCTATATATTGTTCTTAGAATGATAAAAAAAACTGCATTGAGGTGCAGTTTTTGTTTTTCTACGGAAGACATGGGATTCGAACCCACGCACGCTGTTACACGCCTACCGCGTTTCCAACACGGCCTCTTAAGCCTCTTGAGTAATCTTCCAATACTTACTCAAATAGTCTACCATAAAGCCACTTATCTTGCAATAAAAATTTTGGAAATAAGAAAAATGATAGAATTTGAAAGAAAATGATAAAAAATGCTTGACTTCACCAAAAATTGTGCTAGAATGAATAGTGTAAACGATAACAGGAGGTAATTTGATGTTAAAAACTGAGCGGAAGCAACTGATCTTAGAGGAGTTAAATCAATATCATGTAGTTTCCTTAGAAAAATTGGTTAGTTTATTAGAAACATCAGAATCGACAGTACGAAGAGATTTGGACGAGTTGGAGGCGGAAAATAAGCTTCGCCGTGTGCATGGTGGAGCAGAATTGCCTCACTCCTTGCAGGAAGAAGAAACTATTCAAGAAAAATCTATCAAAAACCTTCAAGAGAAGAAGTTACTTGCTCAAAAAGCAGCCTCTCTTATCAAGGAACAAGATGTTATCTTTATTGATGCTGGAACGACAACTGCTTTTTTAATCAAGGAATTGGTTAATAAGAATATTACAGTTGTGACCAACTCCATTCATCATGCGGTTCAGTTGGTTGAAAAACAGATTCCAACTGTCATGGTTGGAGGAAGTGTCAAGATGGCAACAGATGCATGTATCGGTGGAGTTGCTCTTAACCAAATCAATCAATTGCACTTTGACCGTGCCTTTATCGGGATGAATGGTGTAGACGATGGTTATTATACGACTCCTGATATGGAGGAGGGAGCTGTGAAACGTGCTATTTTGGAGAATGCCAAACAAACCTATGTCTTGGTTGATTCGTCCAAAATTGGACAAACTTGCTTTGCCAAGGTAGCACCACTTAAACGAGCAATTGTTATCACAAGTCAAGGGCATGAGCTCTTGCAGGCTATTAAGGAGAAAACGGAGGTAATAGAGGTATGATTTATACAGTCACACTCAATCCGTCTATTGACTATATCGTTCGCTTGGACCAAGTTCAAGTTGGAAGTGTCAATCGTATGGACAGTGATGATAAGTTTGCTGGTGGGAAAGGAATCAATGTCAGTCGTGTCTTGAAACGCTTGGGTATTCCTAATACTGCGACTGGATTTATTGGAGGCTTTACTGGTAAATTTATCACAGATACTTTGGCAGAGGAAGAAATCGAGACGCGTTTTGTCCAAGTAGCAGAAGATACTCGTATCAATGTTAAGATTAAAGCAGACCAAGAAACAGAAATCAATGGGACTGGTCCAAATGTTGAGCCCGAACAACTTGAAGAGTTAAAAGCTATTCTTTCAAGTCTGACAGCAGAAGATACGGTTGTGTTTGCGGGTTCGAGTGCTAAAAACCTAGGAAATGTTATCTACAAGAGTTTGATTTCATTGACACGCAAGACTGGTGCCCAAGTGGTTTGTGACTTTGAAGGACAGACCTTGATTGATAGTTTGGACTACCAGCCACTTTTGGTCAAACCAAATAATCACGAACTTGGAGCTATCTTTGGAGTGAAACTCGACAGTTTAGATGAAATCGAGAACTATGCTCGAGAATTGTTGGCTAAAGGTGCACAAAACGTCATCATCTCTATGGCTGGAGACGGTGCCCTTCTTGTCACATCTGAGGGAGCTTACTTTGCTAAACCAATCAAGGGAACAGTGAAAAATTCAGTCGGAGCTGGTGACTCTATGGTTGCTGGATTTACAGGTGAATTTGTCAAATCAAAAGACGCAATAGAAGCCTTCAAATGGGGAGTTGCTTGTGGCACAGCAACGACCTTCTCGCATGACTTGGCAACAGCGGAATTTATTAAAGAAACATATGAAAAAGTTGAGGTAGAAAAACGATGAAAATTCAAGACCTATTGAGAAAAGATGTCATGTTGCTGGATTTGCAAGCAACTGAAAAAACAGCTGTCATCGAAGAGATGATTAAAAGTTTGGTAGATCACGGTTATGTGACAGATTTTGAAACCTTTAAAGAAGGAATCTTAGCGCGTGAAGCTCTAACTTCCACTGGTTTGGGTGACGGAATTGCTATGCCTCACAGTAAAAACTCTGCGGTCAAAGAAGCAACCGTTCTCTTTGCTAAGTCAAACAAGGGTGTTGATTATGAGAGTTTGGATGGGCAACCAACCGACCTCTTCTTCATGATTGCAGCTCCAGAAGGTGCCAATGATACTCACTTGGCAGCCTTGGCAGAATTGTCTCAATACTTGATGAAAGACGGTTTTGCTGACAAACTTCGTCAAGTAACATCAGCTGATCAAGTGATTGCACTCTTTGACCAAGCTTCAGAAAAAGCTGAGGAGCCTGTCCAAGCACCTGTCAATGAATCTGGTGACTTTATTGTTGCTGTTACAGCTTGTACAACAGGAATCGCCCACACTTACATGGCCCAAGAAGCCCTTCAAAAAGTGGCTGCTGAAATGGGTGTTGGTATCAAGGTTGAAACCAACGGTGCTAGCGGTGTTGGGAATCAACTAACTGCAGAAGACATCCGCAAGGCCAAAGCAGTTATCATCGCAGCTGACAAGGCTGTTGAGATGGATCGTTTCGATGGAAAACCTTTGGTTAACCGTCCAGTTGCAGACGGTATCCGTAAGACAGAAGAGTTGATTAACTTGGCTCTTTCAGGAGATGCTGAAGTTTATCGTGCTGCTAATGGAGCAAAAGCTGCAACGGCATCTAATGAAAAACAAAGTATCGGTGGTGCCTTCTACAAACACTTGATGAGTGGTGTATCCCAAATGTTGCCATTCGTTATCGGTGGTGGTATCATGATTGCCCTTGCTTTCTTGATCGACGGAGCTTTTGGTGTGCCACAAGATAGTCTTGGCAATCTCGGATCCTACCATGAGCTCGCTTCCATGTTCATGAAAATCGGTGGGGCTGCCTTTGGCTTAATGCTTCCAGTCTTTGCAGGTTATGTTGCCTACTCTATCGCTGAAAAGCCAGGTTTGGTAGCAGGTTTTGTAGCTGGTGCTATTGCTAAAGAAGGATTTGCCTTTGGTAAAATTCCTTATGCCGCAGGTGGTGAAGCAACTTCAACTCTTGCAGGTGTCTCATCTGGTTTCCTAGGTGCCCTTGTTGGTGGATTTATCGCAGGTGCCTTGGTTCTTGCTATCAAGAAATACGTTAAAGTTCCTCGTTCACTTGAAGGTGCTAAATCAATCCTTCTCTTGCCACTTCTTGGAACAATCTTGACAGGATTTGTCATGCTAGCTGTTAACATCCCAATGGCAGCAATCAACACTGCTATGAATGACTTCCTAGGCGGTCTTGGAGGAGGTTCAGCTGTTCTTCTTGGTATCGTTCTTGGTGGAATGATGGCTGTTGATATGGGTGGTCCAGTTAATAAAGCGGCCTATGTCTTTGGTACAGGTACGCTTGCAGCAACTGTTTCTTCAGGTGGTTCTGTAGCCATGGCAGCAGTTATGGCTGGAGGAATGGTGCCACCACTTGCTATCTTTGTCGCAACCCTTCTTTTCAAAGATAAATTTACCAAAGAAGAACGCAACTCTGGTTTGACAAACATCATCATGGGCTTGTCATTCATCACTGAAGGTGCGATTCCATTTGGTGCAGCAGACCCAGCTCGTGCGATCCCAAGCTTTATCCTTGGTTCGGCAGTAGCAGGCGGACTCGTTGGTCTTGCGGGAATCAAACTCATGGCGCCACACGGAGGAATCTTCGTCATCGCCCTTACTTCAAATGCCCTTCTTTACCTAGTCTTTGTCTTGATTGGAGCAATCGTAAGTGGTGTGGTTTATGGTTACCTACGCAAACCACAAGCATAAAAAGGATTAGAATAGAAAGATTGTTACCATTTGGTGCAATCTTTTTCTCTATTCGAAATGGCTGTGAAATATGGTATAATAAAAGAATGGCAAACAAGAATACTACAAAAACAAGACGGAGACCGTCTAAAGCAGAACTTGAAAGAAAACAGGCTATCCAGAGGATGCTAATTTCCTTAGGAATTGCCTTATTGTTGATTATTGCAGTCCTTAAACTCGGTGCAGCAGGTGTCACTCTTTACAATCTCATTCGACTGGTGGTTGGAAGTTTGGCCTATGTGGCCATTGGTGCCCTTCTCATTTATCTCTTTCTATTTAAATGGATCCGCAAGCAAGAGGGACTTCTATCAGGATTTCTCTGTATCTTTGCTGGCTTGCTCTTGATTTTTGAGGCCTACTTGGTATGGAAATATGGCTTGGAGCAGTCAGTCCTAAAAGGGACCCTGTCTCAAGTTATGACGGACCTGACTGGTATGCGGGTGACTAGCTTTGCTGGTGGAGGCCTGCTTGGTGTCGGACTTTATATTCCCATAGCCTTTCTTTTCTCAAATATCGGGTCGTACTTTATTGGAGTTCTTTTGATTCTAGTTGGGGCACTCTTGATCAGTCCTTGGTCTATTTATGATGTTGCAGCCTTTATTGGAGCTCAGTTTAGATCCTTCATGGAAAAACAGGAACAGAGAAAACAGGAACGCTTCATCAAGAGAGAAGAAGAGAAGGCACGTCAAGAAGCTGAAGAAGCTGCCAGAATTCAGAGAGAACAAGAAGAACAGGATGCATTACCGCTTCCTCCTGTAGATCCTGAAACGGGAGAAATCTTATCAGAAGTACCAGTCTACGATTTCCCACCAATTCCTGAGGAAGAATGGATTGAACCGGAGATTATTCTCCCTCAAACTGACTTTGACGTTTCAGATGTGGAAGAAGATTTTGAGGATGAAGAGGTGCAGGTTGATTTTTCTACCAAGGAAGCCCTCGAATACAAACTTCCAAGCTTGCAACTCTTTGCGCCAGATAAACCCAAAGATCAGTCCAAGGAAAAGAAGATTGTTCGAGAAAATATCAAAATCCTAGAAGAAACCTTTGCCAGCTTTGGTATCAAGGTGACGGTTGAACGAGCTGAAATTGGACCATCAGTTACCAAGTATGAAGTCAAACCAGCAGTCGGTGTACGGGTTAACCGCATTTCCAATCTGGCTGATGACTTAGCGCTAGCTCTAGCAGCTAAGGATGTTCGGATAGAGGCTCCAATCCCTGGTAAATCTTTAGTTGGAATTGAAGTTCCTAACTCTGAGATTGCGACTGTTTCCTTCCGTGAGCTCTGGGAACAGTCTCAAACTAAACCAGAAAATCTCCTCGAAATCCCTCTAGGTAAGGCTGTCAATGGAACTGCTCGCACCTTTGACCTTTCCAAGATGCCACACCTACTGGTTGCAGGTTCGACGGGATCCGGGAAGTCAGTCGCAGTTAATGGTATTATCGCTAGTATTCTGATGAAAGCAAGACCCGACCAGGTCAAGTTTATGATGGTCGATCCTAAGATGGTTGAGTTATCGGTTTACAATGACATTCCTCACCTCTTGATTCCAGTTGTGACCAATCCACGCAAGGCCAGCAAGGCTCTCCAAAAGGTGGTGGATGAGATGGAAAACCGTTATGAACTCTTTGCTAAGGTTGGAGTACGAAATATCGCTGGTTACAATGCCAAGGTCGAGGAATTTAATAGCCAATCTGAGTACAAACAAATACCCCTACCTTTGATTGTTGTCATTGTGGATGAGTTGGCTGACCTTATGATGGTGGCTAGCAAGGAAGTGGAAGATGCTATCATTCGTCTCGGACAGAAGGCGCGTGCTGCAGGGATTCACATGATTCTCGCAACACAGCGCCCATCGGTTGATGTCATCTCTGGTCTTATCAAGGCCAATGTCCCATCTCGTGTGGCTTTTGCAGTTTCATCAGGAACAGATTCACGAACCATCTTGGATGAAAATGGAGCTGAAAAACTGCTTGGTCGAGGAGACATGCTCTTTAAACCAATTGATGAAAATCACCCAGTCCGTCTGCAAGGATCCTTTATCTCAGATGATGATGTCGAACGCATCGTAAACTTCATCAAGGCTCAGGCAGATGCGGACTACGATGAAAGCTTTGACCCAGGAGATGTTCCTGAAAATGAAGGAGATTTCTCAGACGGTGAAGCTGGTGGCGATCCGCTTTTTGAAGAAGCTAAGGCTTTGGTTATCGAAACCCAGAAAGCTAGCGCTTCGATGATTCAGCGTCGTTTGTCAGTTGGATTCAACCGTGCGACCCGCCTGATGGAAGAACTCGAAATGGCAGGTGTCATCGGTCCAGCTGAGGGAACCAAACCACGAAAAGTATTGCAACAATAAAAAAATAGCTTCTTTCCAAATCTGGAAAGAAGCTATTTTAGTGACTACTGGTTCGTTTTAGTTTCAGAACTCGTCGTATTTGACTGTGTACCGTTATCGCTTGTTTCTTTATTTGTAGCAGGTGTAGAAGAGTCCTGAGTTGTTGTTTTCTGTTCTTCTTTTTTCTCCTCTTTTTTATTGGATTGAGAAGTTTCTTCTTGTAGGGTATTTTCTTTAGTAGAAGTGTTGTCCCTGTTAGGAGTAGTATTTTCCTGAGGGGATTCTTTTTGAATTTCCTTGACAACAGTTGTTTGAGTTGTCGTCGGTTCTTTTTTGTTGTTCTTGTTATTATCCATCGCGTTCATGATGGTAATAGTAGCGGTGATGAGACCAAGGATACTACCGATGGTAGCAATCGTTTTTTGAAAGACAGTAAATCCCTTTTTGATGTGTTCTGTTTTTGGTTTTGAAGTTCTACGATAGTTAGACATGATACTCTCCTTTAATTATGATTTATTATACCTCATTTCTTTAAAAAAATCTTAAAAAAAGAGAAACCTCCCTTTCTTGTCGCAGGTCTCTTTTCGTGATACAATAGAAGGAGTGATTTTAGAAAGCGTGAGAAAACATGATCTACTTTGATAATTCGGCGACAACCAAGCCTTATCCTGAAGCACTTGAAACCTACATGCAGGTTGCTTCAAAAATTGTAGGAAATCCGTCTAGTCTCCATCGTCTGGGAGATCAGGCAACACGAATTTTAGATGCTTCCCGGCAGCAAATTGCAGATTTAATTGGCAAGAAGAGTGATGAAATCTTCTTTACCTCTGGTGGAACAGAAGGAGATAACTGGGTTATCAAGGGTGTGGCCTTTGAAAAAGCCCAGTTTGGTATGCACATCATCGTATCAGCTATTGAACATCCAGCAGTCAAGGAATCAGCCCTTTGGCTGAATAGTCAAGGTTTTGAAATAGATTTTGCTCCAGTTGATGAGAAAGGATTTGTGGATGTTGAAGCATTAGCAGATTTGCTACGACCTGATACGACCCTTGTCTCCATCATGGCAGTTAACAACGAAATTGGCTCTATCCAGCCTATTGAGGCTATTTCGAAACTGTTAGCAGATAAGCCGACTATTTCCTTCCATGTTGATGCGGTTCAGGCACTTGCTAAGATTCCAACTGAAAAGTATCTAACTGATCGAGTGGATTTTGCGACCTTTTCAAGTCATAAGTTTCATGGTGTCAGAGGTGTTGGATTTGTCTATATCAAGTCTGGTAAGAGGATCATGCCTCTTTTAACAGGTGGTGGTCAGGAGCGAGACTATCGTTCGACAACTGAAAATGTTGCTGGAATTGCAGCGACAGCCAAAGCTCTCCGTTTATCTATGGAAAAGTTAGATATCTTTGCTAGTAAGACAGGGCAGATGAAGGCAGTCATTCGTCAAGCTCTTCTGGATTATCCAGATATTTTTGTCTTTTCAGATGAGGAAGACTTTGCCCCTCATATCCTGACTTTTGGGATTAAGGGTGTTCGTGGTGAAGTCATCGTTCACGCCTTTGAAGACTATGATATTTTCATTTCCACAACCTCTGCTTGTTCGTCCAAGGCAGGAAAACCTGCGGGGACCTTGATTGCCATGGGAGTGGACAAAGATAAGGCCCAGTCAGCTGTGCGTCTAAGCCTAGACCTGGAAAATGATATGAGTCAAGTCGAGCAGTTTTTGACCAAGCTAAAATTAATTTACAATCAAACTAGAAAAGTAAGATAGGAGCATTTATGCAGTATTCAGAAATTATGATTCGTTACGGAGAATTGTCAACCAAGCACAAAAATCGTATGCGTTTCATTAATAAACTTCGTAATAATATTTCAGACGTTTTGTCTATCTATCCTCAAGTTAAGGTAACCGCAGATCGCGACCGTGCCCACGCTTACCTCAATGGAGCTGATTACACAGCAGTAGCAGAATCACTCAAACAAGTCTTTGGAATTCAAAATTTTTCTCCTGTGTATAAGATTGAAAAGTCAGTGGACGTTCTGAAGTCTGCTGTCCAAGAGATTATGAAGGAAATCTACAAGGAAGGCATGACCTTTAAAATCACTAGCAAGCGTAGCGATCACAACTTTGAATTGGATAGTCGTGAACTGAATCAAACTCTTGGTGGAGCTGTTTTCGAGGCTATTCCAAACGTGCAAGCTCAGATGAAAAATCCAGATATTAATCTTCAGGTTGAGATTCGTGAAGAGGCTGCCTATCTTTCCTATGAAACTTTTCGTGGAGCAGGAGGATTACCTGTGGGAAGTTCTGGTAAAGGTATGCTCATGTTGTCAGGAGGGATTGACTCACCTGTAGCAGGTTATCTAGCTCTTAAACGTGGGGTAGATATTGAAGCCGTCCACTTTGCTAGCCCGCCATACACAAGTCCTGGTGCCCTCAAGAAAGCCCACGATTTGACTCGGAAATTGACCAAGTTTGGTGGCAATATCCAGTTTATCGAGGTGCCTTTTACAGAGATTCAAGAGGAAATCAAGGCTAAGGCACCAGAAGCCTACCTCATGACCTTGACCCGTCGTTTTATGATGCGCATTACCGACCGTATTCGAGAGGTGAGAAATGGTTTAGTTATCATCAATGGGGAAAGTCTTGGTCAAGTAGCTAGCCAGACCTTGGAAAGCATGCAGACTATCAACGCTGTGACCAGCACTCCTATCATTCGTCCCGTGGTTACGATGGACAAGTTGGAAATCATTGATATCGCGCAGGAAATCGATACCTTTGAAATTTCAATCCAGCCTTTTGAGGACTGTTGTACAATTTTTGCGCCTGACCGTCCCAAGACAAATCCTAAGATAGAGAATGCAGAGCAGTATGAAAAACGCATGGATGTTGAAGGCTTGGTTGAGCGAGCAGTGGCTGGGATTATGATTACTGAAATCACTCCCCAGGTTGAAAAAGATGCTGTCGATGAGTTAATTGACAATCTCCTCTAATTATAAAATCCAGAAGAATTCAAAAAAATAAATGAAAAAGTTAGTTATTTATCCTTAAAATGGACAATTACTGACTTTTTTTCTATTTTTATGGTATAATGAGATAAAATTTTGAATATAGAGAGTTTTCTGACAATGAATCATTCCTACTTTTACTTAAAAATGAAAGAACACAAACTCAAGGTGCCTTATACTGGAAAAGAGCGTCGTGTGCGTGTGCTTCTGCCAAAGGACTACGAGAAGGACACAGACCGTTTTTATCCTGTAGTTTACTTTCATGATGGGCAAAATGTCTTTTACAGCAAGGAGTCCTATATCGGACACTCTTGGAAGATCATTCCGGCCATTAAGCGGAATCCTGACATCAGTCGCATGATTGTTGTTGCTATTGACAATGATGGTATGGGGCGGATGAATGAGTATGCAGCTTGGAAGTTTCAAGAATCTCCTATTCCAGGCCAGCAGTTTGGTGGTAAGGGTGTGGAGTATGCCGAGTTTGTCATGGAGGTGGTCAAGCCTTTTATCGATGAAACCTATCGTACCAAAGCTGATCGCCAGCACACCGCTATGATTGGTTCGTCGCTAGGAGGCAATATCACCCAGTTTATCGGACTAGAGTACCAAGATCGAATTGGTTGTCTAGGTGTCTTTTCATCTGCTAACTGGCTCCACCAAGAAGCATTTAACCGCTATATCGAGCGTAAAAAATTGACGCCTGAACAGCGCATTTTTATCTATGTAGGAACAGAAGAAGCGGATGATACAGACAAGACCTTGATGGCTGGCAATATCAAGCAAGCCTATATCGACTCATCGCTTCGCTATTACCATGATTTGATTGCAGGGGGAGTTCATCTGGATAATCTTGTCTTGAAAGTTCAGTCTGGTGCGATCCATAGTGAAATCCCTTGGTCGGAAAATTTACCAGACTGTCTCCGATTTTTTGCAGAGAAATGGTAAGTTAGGAAAGGAGAAAGCCAATGCATATTGAAAACCTTAGCCACTGGAGTGGCCATCTCAACCGTGAAATGTATCTCAACCGTTATGGACATGCTGGGATTCCAGTTGTTGTTTTTGCTTCATCTGGTGGCAGTCACAATGAATACTATGATTTTGGCATGATTGATGCCTGTGCTTCCTTTATCGAGGAGGGCCGCGTCCAGTTCTTTACGCTATCCAGTGTGGACAGTGAGAGCTGGCTGGCTACTTGGAAAAATGCTCATGACCAGGCGGAGATGCACCGCGCCTACGAACGCTATGTAATTGAGGAGGCCATTCCTTTTATCAAGCATAAGACAGGTTGGTTTGATGGCATGATGACGACAGGATGCTCAATGGGGGCTTACCATGCACTTAATTTCTTTCTCCAGCATCCAGATGTCTTTACCAAGGTGATTGCCCTCAGTGGTGTTTACGACGCACGTTTCTTTGTTGGCGATTACTACAATGACGATGCTATTTACCAAAACTCGCCAGTAGATTATATCTGGAATCAAAACGACGGCTGGTTTATTGATCGTTACCGTCAGGCAGAAATCGTCGTTTGTACGGGACTTGGTGCCTGGGAACAAGATGGTCTGCCATCTTTCTACAAGCTCAAAGAAGCCTTTGACCAGAAACAAATTCCAGCCTGGTTTGCTGAATGGGGACACGATGTCGCCCACGACTGGGAATGGTGGCGTAAACAAATGCCCTATTTTCTTGGACACCTGTATCTATAAAAGGAGTTGCCTATGAATTACCTTGTTATTTCTCCCTACTATCCGCAAAACTTTCAACAGTTTACCATCGAGTTAGCTAATAAAGGCATCACAGTCTTGGGAATTGGTCAGGAGCCTTACGAACAACTAGATGAGCCTTTGCGTAATAGTCTAACCGAGTATTTCCGGGTGGACAATCTTGAGAACATAGACGAAGTCAAACGTGCAGTTGCCTTTCTATTTTATAAGCATGGCCCAATCGACCGTATCGAGTCCCACAATGAATACTGGCTTGAACTAGACGCAACACTCAGAGAACAATTCAATGTCTTTGGTGCCAAACCCGAAGACCTTAAAAAAACCAAGTTTAAGTCTGAGATGAAGAAACTCTTCCAAAAGGCAGGCGTACCTGTTGTACCTGGGGCTGTTATCCAGACAGAAGCAGATGTAGACCAAGCAGTCGAGACGATTGGCTTACCAATGATTGCCAAACCGGATAATGGAGTGGGAGCAGCAGCTACCTTTAAGTTGGAAAGTCAGGAAGATGTGGACCGGTTCAAGCAAGAATGGGACCATTCTACCGTTTATTTCTTTGAGAAATTTGTCACTTCTAGTGAAATCTGTACCTTTGACGGGTTTGTGGACAAGGGTGGCAATATCGTCTTTTCAACGACTTTTGACTACGCCCATACACCACTTGATCTCATGATTTATAAGATGGACAATTCCTACTATGTGCTTAAGGATATGGATTCTAAGCTGCGCAAGTATGGTGAGGCCATCGTCAAAGAATTTGGAATGAGAGAACGCTTTTTCCATATCGAGTTTTTCCGTGACGGGGACGACTACATTGCCATTGAGTACAATAACCGTCCTGCAGGTGGCTTTACCATTGATGTTTATAACTTTGCTCACTCTTTGGACCTCTATCGTGGCTATGCAGCTATTGTCGCAGGAGAAGAGTTCCCAGCATCAGAGTTTGAACCACAATACTGTTTAGCTACATCACGTCGTGCCAATGCAAACTATGTCTATTCAGAAGAAGACTTGCTTGCTAAGTACAGCCAGCAATTCAAGGTCAAAAAAATCATGCCAGCAGCCTTTGCAGAGCTACAAGGGGACTACCTTTATATGTTGACCACTCCGAGTCGCCAAGAGATGGAGCAGATGATTGCAGATTTTGGTCAACGTCAAGAATAACGATTAGGACAAAAGGAGTTTGACTTCTTTTGTCCTTTTCTTAAAGATAAGTTAAATAAAGCGTTTTCCATAGATTCTTTTAGAAAAGATATTGCTAAAAGGCCTAAAAATTGATAGAATAAGGATTGTCTAAAAAAATTTAAGGAGAATCTATCAAATGGATTTTACATGGGCTATTAAATATGCCACAGAATTCTTGGGAACTGCTATTTTGATCATTCTTGGTAATGGTGCAGTTGCTAACGTTGAACTTAAAGGTACGAAAGGTCACCAAAGTGGCTGGCTCGTTATCGCGGTTGGTTATGGTATGGGGGTTATGATCCCAGCCTTGATGTTTGGTAATGTATCTGGTAACCACATCAACCCAGCTTTCACTCTTGGACTTGCTGTTAGTGGACTTTTCTCTTGGGAGCAAGTACCATATTACATCCTAGCACAAGTTTTGGGAGCAATCTTTGGTCAAGCTTTGGTTGTAGCGACTCACCGTCCTTACTACTTGAAGACAGAAAATCCAAACAATATCTTGGGTACCTTCTCAACGATTTCAAGCATCGACCACGGTACAAAAGAATCACGTTTTGCAGCTACTGTTAACGGTTTCCTCAATGAGTTTGTAGGTTCATTTGTTCTTTTCTTTGCAGCACTTGGTTTGACTAAAAACTTCTTTGGTGCTGAGGTTCTTCAATACATGAAACAAATGGCTACTCAAGCTGGACAAACTGTTGATTTAAGTGAATTGGCAGTGAAAGCTCAAGTAGCTCCACATACAGCTGCTGGGATCTCAGTTGCGCACTTGGCACTTGGTTTCCTAGTAATGGCCTTGGTAACTTCACTCGGTGGACCTACTGGACCTGGTTTGAACCCAGCTCGTGACTTTGGACCACGTCTTCTTCATGAACTCCTTCCAAAATCAGTTCTTGGTCAACACAAGGGTGATTCAAAATGGTGGTATGCATGGGTTCCGGTTGTAGCTCCAATTGCAGCGGGTATTGCAGCAGTAGCACTATTCAAATTACTTTACCTATAAAAAATAAAACTGGGGAATCCCAGTTTTTTTGTTATAAAATTTTTAAATAAAATAGATATGGCTTGTAAAATATTCGAAAATCCTTTAAAATAAAAGAGTTGGAGGAATATATGAATGTGAATGAGATTGTTCGGATCGTTCCGACTTTGAAAGTTAATAATCGAAAATTAAATGAAAGTTTTTACATTGAAACCCTGGGGATGAAACCTTTGCTGGAAGAGTCTGCCTTTCTTTCCTTAGGCGACCAGACAGCTACGGAGAGATTGATTTTAGAAGAGGCTCCAAGCATGCGAACACGCAGAGTTGAAGGGCTTAAGAAGCTAGCTAGACTCTTGATAAAGGTTGAAAATCCCTCTGAAATCGAGGCCCTCCTTTCTCAGATGAAGTCTCTTCCTCGCTTATTTAAAGGTAACCGTGGGTATGCTTTTGAGATTGTTTCTCCTGAAGAGGATGTGATCCTTGTTCATGCAGAAGATGATATAAGAGATTTGGTTCCACTGGAAACTGTTCCTGAATTTTATTCAAATACAAGTATAAAATACGTGAGCCAATTTGAGGTTTCTATGGAGTTGCGTTTGCCTGAAGGGACAGAGAGTTTACTTGATCCCGAAGGAGTAGCGCCAGTAATTACCTTTACTAAAGGACAAGGACCAGATTTGGCTGTTGAAAACAATGTCACTTGGGACCTGACGATGTTAAAATTTTTAGTCAAGAATTTTGATCTAACCAGTCTTCGTCAGAAATTTGAAAAGACAGGCTACTTTGTCCCTAAGTCTGAAAAATTCTTCCTTGGTAAAGATACCAATAACATTGAATTGTGGTTTGAAGAAGCATGAAGTGGGAAAAAATTCTAAGAAAAATAGAAAATCAAATTGAGGCAGGGATTTATCCCGGGGCCTCTTTTGCATATTATAAGGATGGTGAATGGAAAGAGTCTTATCTAGGATTGAGTGATCCAGAACGAGACTTGAAGACAGAAAGTGGTTTGGTTTATGATCTAGCCAGTGTGAGTAAGGTCGTGGGAGTGGGGACGGTTTTTACCTTCTTGTGGCAGCAGGGCACATTCGATATTGATCGACCGGTAACGGATTTTTTACCGGAGTGTGATTATCCTGATATCACTATACGGCAGCTTCTGACCCATGCCACAGACTTGGACCCCTTTATTCCCAATCGAGACAAGTTAAGTGCAGAGGAATTAAGAGAAGCCATGTTTCACCTCAACAGACGAAATCAGCCAGCCTTCCTATACTCGGACGTTCACTTTTTACTCTTGGGCTTTCTTTTGGAAAAAATCTTTAACCAAGACTTGGATCAGATTATAGAAGAACAAGTTTTGGAAGCATGGAGAATGAAGGAGACCAAGTTCGGTCCCGTTGAGCAAGCTGTCCCAACAGTGAGAGGGGTGGAGGCCGGAATCATTCATGATCCCAAAGCTCGTCTATTAGGGAAACACGCTGGAAGTGCTGGTTTGTTTTCGACTGTTAAGGATTTGCAGATCTTTCTGGAACATTACTTGAAAGATGATTTTGCTGCAGAATTGAGCCGAAATTTTTCTCCCTTAGAGGATAAGGAGCGGTCTCTAGCCTGGAATCTGGAAGGGGCTTGGCTCGACCATACGGGTTATACTGGTACCTTTATCATGTGGAATCGAGAGAAACAAGAAGCGGCTATCTTTTTATCCAATCGAACGTATGAGAAGGATGAGCGTGCCCAGTGGATAGTTGACCGAAACCAAGTCATGGAAATGATTCGTCAAGAAGAGTAGGGGGAAGCATGTCAAAAATCGTAAAAGGAACTCTGTATACAGTAGTAGCAGGAATTGCTTGGGGCTTGTCTGGAACCAGTGGCCAATACCTGATGGTACACGGGATTTCCGCTCTAGTCTTGACCAATTTGCGACTTATCATTGCAGGCTTGGCACTGGTGTTCTTATCCTACGTGACTGCAAAGGATAAACTCTATGCTTTTTTAAAAGATAGAAAAAGTCTGCTATCTCTGTTGCTATTTGCAGTGTTCGGACTTTTCTTAAACCAGTTTGCCTATCTTTCTGCCATTCAGGAGACCAATGCTGGAACAGCGACAGTTCTCCAGTATGTGTGCCCCGTTGGGATCTTGGTTTATACCTGTATGAAGGATAGGGTAGCACCGACACTGGCTGAGATTATTTCGATTGGATTGGCTATAGGAGGAACCTTTCTGATTGCGACGCACGGGGAACTTGACCAGTTGTCTGTCACACCCCTAGGTCTGTTCTGGGGCCTCTTTTCAGCCTTGACCTATGCCCTCTATATCATCCTTCCTATTGCTTTGATTAAGAAGTGGGGTAGTATTTTGGTGATTGGTGTCGGGATGGTTATTTCTGGTGTAGTGGCTCTTCCTTTCACAGGAGTCTTACAGGCCAGCATACCGACTAGCTTAGATTTTCTCTTTGCATTTGCTGGGATTATCATCATCGGAACGGTCTTTGCCTATACAGCTTTCCTAAAGGGAGCTAGTCTGATAGGCCCTGTTAAGTCTAGTTTATTAGCTTCCATAGAACCAATTTCTGCCGTTTTCTTTGCCTTTCTGATTATGAAGGAACAGTTTTATGCGATTGATTTTATCGGTATGGCTATGATTTTACTAGCCGTGACCATTATTTCATTGAAAGATTTACTGTTGGAAATAAAGAGTAAGTAATTAAAAAATCCACTCAATCGAGTGGATTTTTTGTGTATAGATGATTAGTCTTTATTTTCGTGTGGCAAAATCAAGTTCAAGATGATTCCTGTCATGGCTGATAGAGCAGTACCTGAAAGGGTTACTGGACCGAGTTTAAGGATTGCTCCACCAAGTCCAAGTACCAGCATAGCACTTGCAATGATAAGGTTACGCATTTGGCTGAAGTCAACGCGTTCCTTAATCAAAACTTTCAAACCATTGCTGGCGATAACTCCGTAGAGAAGGATGGACATGCCACCAAGCACAGCATTTGGAATGGTTGAAATCAAGGCAGTGAATTTCCCTAGGAAGCTAAGAGCAATGGCGATGAAGGCCGCGTTACGGATAACAGAGACAGAAGCGATACGAGTCATCCCAATAACCCCTGTATTTTCGCCGTAAGTCGTATTAGCTGGTCCACCGAGGAAGGCTGATACAGATGTCGCGATACCATCACCAAGAAGCGTACGGTGAAGTCCTGGTTCTTTCAGGAATTGACGGCCACAGATTTGGCTTAAAACTGTGTGGTCTCCGATGTGTTCTGAAATGGTTACAATAGCGATTGGCAAGATGGCGATTGTTTCAGGACCGAAGTACAAGTTGTACTCTTTAAAGGCTCCACCTGTACTAAATGGCAAGTAGAAACCAGGAATTTCAAACCAATTGGCTTGAAGGACTGGGGTAAAGTCAACCAAACCAAGCATCATAGCGAAGATATAACCACCGATGATGGCAAAGAGGAAAGGAATGATACGAAGGAAACCTTTTCCTTTTGTATTGATAAAGGCCGCAATCAAGAACGTAACAACGGCTACAAGAGCATTCTTCCAGTTTCCGTCTGCTACAAGTCCAGCATTCGTTACAGCAGAACCAGCAAGACCAAGACCGATAACGATAATCATAGGTCCGATAATGATTGGGGGCAAGAGTTTATCAATCCATTTCGTACCTGCAAAACGAACACTTGCTGCTACAAGGACATAGACCAAACCAGTCAAGATTACCCCCGTTTGGGCAGCAGAGACATCGCCTCCCATTTCTTTCATGGCTAGAGACATAGCTGTGATAAAGGCGAATGAAGAACCTAGATAAACTGGAACCTTAAAGCCAGTAGAAATCATGTAGATAAGTGTTCCAATACCGGAAGCGAAGAGAGCAACCGATACGGGCATTCCCAAAATTAAGGGAACGAGAATGGTTGCACCAAACATGGCAAATACGTGCTGGAAGCTTAGAAGAATACCTTTACCAGCAGAAGGACGTTGATCAACGTCTAGTAACAAGTCAACAGTTGATTCCTGTTTCATAAAAACCTCACTTTTGGGCACCAAAAAAGAGCCCATTATTTTGCAGCAATAGGCCCTCAGAGTAAGACTTTTTAAAAAATAGCTATCTTTTAAAAATTTATATAAATCTGCGCCTTCGTCACCTCACAGGATGACATTAAAAACCTTTGCTTGTGATAGTATAGCAGAAAAAAATGATTTTGTAAATCATTTTTTCCCGAGCCCGGAAATGCGAGAGCGAGGTATGATTTTGTAAATTGTTTAAAGAGGGCGTTTATTGGGCATGCCAGCTTTTCTTGGGTACTTGTTAGGTGTTTCCTTTTTCTTTTCGACGACAGTGATGTAGCGCGGATCTCCATTTGGCAGGGCGTAGCTGAGGTTGTCCTCTACCTTGCTAAAGAGCAGATTGAGGGCATTCTTGGCTTCTAGCAATTCCTCGGGGGCATTGCTGGCCTTGAGTGCCAATAGTTTGCCACCAACTTTAAGGTAAGGAATTGTCAATTCAGACAAGACCTGCAAACGAGCAACCGCACGAGCAGTCACTATATCAAACCGGGCACGGAAGTTCTTGTCTTGGGCAAAGTCTTCTGCCCGTCCATGGTAGAAGTGAACACCATCCAAATCCAACTCCTGAGCCAAAAGCTGAAGGAAGTTGATGCGCTTATTTAGCGAATCAATGATGGTCACATCTAACTGAGGATAGAGGATTTTCATAGGAAGACTAGGAAATCCTGCTCCAGCTCCGATATCAAGAAGTTTGATAGTTTCATTTGAAATCAAGCCTTGTAGGATGGGTGCAATCGAATCATAAAAGTGCTTAAGGTAGACTTCTTCTTTGTCAGTAATAGCGGTCAAATTAATCTTTTCATTCCACTCGACTAAGAGTTCAAAATAGCGTTCAAATTGATTCTTTTGCTGGTCAGAAAGTGGAAGATTTTGCTCAGCTAGTAGGCTGTAAAATGTTTCTGGTTTCATAGTAGTTTCCTTCTCTAGTATCATCTTATTTTACCATATTCATTAAAAATTTGATATACTAGTATTAATCTAAAAGCAGAAAGGAATAAGATTATGACTTGGATTATTCTTGGAGTTTTGGCTCTGATTGTTATTTTTGTGATTGTTAGCTATAACGGTTTGGTGAAAAATCGTATGCAAACCAAGGAGGCTTGGAGCCAGATCGATGTTCAGTTGAAGCGTCGTAATGATCTCCTCCCAAACTTGATTGAAACAGTCAAAGGCTATGCGAAATATGAAGGTTCTACCTTGGAAAAAGTGACAGAACTTCGAAGACAAGTAGCCGCAGCAACTTCACCAGCTGAAGCTATGAAGGCCAGTGATGCCCTTACCCGCCAGATTTCTGGTATCTTTGCAGTAGCAGAGAATTACCCAGACTTGAAAGCTAGTGCTAACTTTATCAAATTACAAGAAGAGTTGACCAATACTGAAAATAAAATTTCTTACTCACGCCAACTCTACAACAGTGTTGTCAGCAACTACAATGTAAAACTTGAAAGTTTCCCAAGCAACATCATCGCAGGACTATTTGGCTTTAAAGCTGCAGACTTCCTTCAAACACCTGAAGAGGAAAAGGCAGTTCCTAAAGTTGACTTTAGCGGATTAGGTGACTAAGATGTTGTTTGATCAAATTGCGAGCAATAAACGAAAAACCTGGATTTTGTTGCTGGTTTTCTTCCTACTCTTGGCCCTGGTTGGTTATGCCGTTGGCTATCTCTTCATGCGATCAGGTCTTGGGGGGATGATCATAGCCCTAATCATTGGTCTTGTCTATGCCTTAACCATGATCTTTCAATCAACAGAGATTGTTATGTCTATGAATGGGGCGCGTGAGGTTGATGAGCAAACGGCACCAGACCTCTACCATGTAGTGGAAGATATGGCCATGGTCGCTCAGATCCCCATGCCACGTGTTTTCATCATTGAGGATTCTTCTTTAAATGCCTTTGCAACAGGTTCGAATCCGCAGAATGCAGCAGTCGCAGCAACGTCGGGTCTTCTGGCTATCATGAATCGTGAGGAGCTAGAAGCTGTTATGGGTCATGAAGTCAGTCATATTCGAAACTACGATATCCGCATTTCGACCATTGCTGTCGCCCTTGCTAGTGCTATTACCATGCTATCTAGTATGGCAGGACGGATGATGTGGTGGGGTGGTGCAGGCCGCAGACGGAGTGATAATGATCGTGATGGAAATGGTCTAGAGATTATCATGCTTGTTATCTCTCTCTTAGCCATTGTTCTAGCACCTCTTGCAGCAACCTTGGTACAACTAGCTATCTCTCGTCAGCGAGAATTTCTAGCGGATGCATCCAGTGTGGAGCTGACCCGCAATCCTCAAGGGATGATCAATGCCTTGCGCAAGTTGGACAATAGCGAGCCAATGCATCACCACGTCGACGATGCTAGCAGCGCTCTTTATATCAATGATCCCAAGAAAGGTGGCGGACTACAAAAACTCTTTTACACCCACCCACCTATCTCAGAACGAATTGAGCGTTTGAAACAGATGTAAACAAAATCCAGAGAAGTTTCTCTGGATTTTTGCTATGTTTAAAATCTAAAAATCTTGTAAATCAACAACTTCCAAACCCTCTTCTGTCAAGCGATAGAGGTTCGTACAGACCTCTTTTAAGAAGCGTCTATCATGCGAAACAGTGATTAGACCGCCGGGATAGGAGGCAAAGAGTTTTCTGATCTCGGGTTGGGAAGTTGGAGAGAAATTTCGGGTAGGCTCATCCAGAAGGAGAAAGTTTGGTTTGCGCAAGACTAAATCCAAAAGTAGGAGTTTACCTTGTTGCCCGCCAGATAGGGAGCGTATTTGGTGGTGCATCTCCGGATAGCTGAAATTTAGACTGGCTAGGTGAGATTGGATTTTCTGTAGTTCCTCTTTTCGTCCAGTTTGGCTGAGGTAGGCTATTGGAGATAAATCCAATTGCAGTTTTTTATGGTAATCTTGTGGCATAAAACCAAGCGAAATCTCTCTTTTGGCGCTGAGCAGTTGTTGAAACTTGGCTAACAGAGTTGATTTCCCAACACCATTTGGCCCGATGATACCGATTTTATCTTGGCCACGGACCGTTAGTTGTAACCCCTGAGCTAAAACGCGCTCTCCAATGGACAAATTTTCTTTTTCCAGTTGGATTAATACTTTAGAAGCCGGTAATGGTTGTATATCTGAGAAGAAAAGTTGGATTTGCTCCTCTTCAAGTGGCTTTTGGGTCATGGACTGGGCTTCCTTTTCAAAGCGTTTTTCTTGAGAGAGTATATTTTTCATCTTTTTAGCCAATAGGCGCCCAACAGTACTGTTTCTGGTAGCTCGAAGTGCAGTTTCTACATTTTGCTTAACTCGGCGATGTTTTTCCATGGTTTTGTCATAGGCTCTCTGGTCGTTAGCAGCTTGCTGGCTTTGTCTGGCAAAATTAGCCTTTCTCTGCTCACTATAGCGATTATAGTCTAAATGCTCGACTAGTGTTTCTGCTTCTTTCCGATGCTTGACCAGTCGCAAGTGGACAATAGTGTCTGCCGTTTGAGAAAGGAAGTCTTCATCATGGGAAATGAAAATAACAGTTTGCCTGGTTTTTTGAATCTGACCTTTTAGCCAATCAATTGTTTCAAGGTCTAGGTCATTTGAAGGTTCATCTAAAAATAGAATCTCAAAGGGTTTTGCCAACTCATGGATGAGCTGAATTTTCAAAGCTTCGCCCCCCGAGAGGCTCCCAATTTCTTGGTCGCTAGCAAAACGGTCACTATCAAAGTGCAACTCCTCCGCCAAACGATAAAGAATACTGTAGTCTAATTCAGTAGAATCCAAAAAGAAGTAGTCGTGTAGAGTCCTATTTTTCAGAATCTCGGGGAGTTTTTGAGGAATGTAGGCCAGTGATTGAAGGTCAGACTGAATGTCGCCCTTGATAGTAAAATCAGGTAATGCTTCCCCCATTAAAGCTCGTAGTAAGGTCGATTTACCATTTCCTTCTTCACCAATAATAGCAACCTTTTCTCCGTCTTGGATAGTCATGGTTAGGTAAGATACAAGATCTCGTAGATCTTTGTTTTGCGTGATGGTTAGATGATTGATTTTTATCATATTGTTGCCCTTTCTAGAATGTCCATAGTGCATAACAAAAAGCTCTACTTTATCTAGTAGAGCCCAAAGTCACTGTTAAAAACTCTAATATCCTCATTGAAAAGGTCGTCAAACTAGTTTGGAGTTGCCTAACCCAAGAGGGGCAGATGATTAACTTTCCAGTTTTTTGATTTTCAATGAGGACAAGATACTAGAAAATCTAGTATAAAAAGAGCACACAAAAAGAGACAAAAACAAGATCTACTAAATAAAGATTCTTTATTTGATAGACTTAGTTGTTCATGTCTCCCTTACCTCCGAGTATTAGTACCTCTATCCTATACCTTTAAGGAAATTTTGTCAATAGAAAATCCAAAATTCTAAACTCTAAAATCCAAAAACAGGTCCATAGAGAGTCAGTACGTGTTTGACATGTTCGTAGTGGAACTTGTCATAGTTGCGCCAAGCGGCGCGTGCTTGATCATTCAGTTTTAGGCTACCCAGTCCAATCAGAAGACTGGTACGTTGGTAAAATTTCTCGAGGTCGATTAAGATACTGTTGTCAATCTTTTCCGCTTTTTTAAGTTCCTTGAGAGTGGTGTTCAGCAGCTCTTGTAGTCGAAGATCATCGGCTGTTCCCTGTTTACAATTTTGGAAACTTTTATTTAACTCGGAAAGGAGTTGATAAGCTTCAGTGATGAGTGCTTTGTCTTCCATATGAGCATCCTCCTTGCTCTGATGTATTCTTGCCTATAGTATAGCACTAATAGGAAAGCTTGTCATAGTAAATATGTTAAAAAATGAGATTTTAATATCAAAGTTTGGGAGGCTGACTTATAGCCTTTTCATGGTATAATCAAGTGAGTACATCTTTATGGAGGAAAAATGAAGTTAAATATTCAAGAAATTCTTAAGCAGTCTGAAGGCTTGCACTTTGAACAAGCTTTAGACCTAGCAACAGACTTGCGTAAACGGAATCAAGAAATTTTGGATGTCAAAGATATCCTTGCGGTGGGAAAGGTCCAACACGAAGACCGTATGTATTTCTTAGATTATCAACTATCTTACACCATTGTTCTTGCTTCCAGTCGCAGTATGGAGCCAGTTGAGTTGGCAGAGTCTTATCCAGTCACGGAAGTTTTCATGGAAGGCGCCACCAATCAACTAGACCAGGAAGTTCTTGATGATGACCTGGTCCTGCCTATCGAAAATGGGGAAATCGACCTTGCTGAGAGCGTAGCAGATAATATCTTGCTCAATATCCCAATCAAGGTCTTGACGGCAGAAGAAGAGGCGGGCCAAGGTTTTGTGTCTGGAAATGACTGGCAAATCATGACTGAGGAAGAATACCAAGCCCAACAAGCAGTCAAGAAAGAAGAAAACAGTCCATTTGCTGGCTTGCAAGGACTATTTGATGGAGACGAGTAGATGGTTTTATCCAAGAAACGTGCCCGTCATGTCATAGAGGAAATTATTGCCCTTTTTCCAGATGCTAAGCCTAGTCTTGATTTTACTAATCATTTTGAACTACTGGTTGCAGTGATGCTGTCAGCCCAGACCACAGATGCAGCGGTAAATAAGGCCACACCAGGTCTCTTTGCAGCCTTTCCAACGCCACAAGCCATGTCTGTAGCGACAGAGAGTGAAATTGCTTCACACATTTCTCGCCTGGGACTGTATCGAAATAAGGCTAAATTCCTTAAAAAATGTGCCCAACAGTTACTAGAAGATTTTGATGGTCAAGTTCCTCAGACTCGAGAGGAATTAGAAAGTCTAGCAGGAGTTGGTCGCAAGACAGCAAATGTCGTCATGAGCGTGGGCTTTGGAATTCCAGCTTTTGCAGTGGACACCCATGTGGAGCGTATCTGTAAGCATCACGATATCGTTAAAAAATCAGCTACGCCACTTGAAGTAGAAAAACGTGTCATGGACGTTCTGCCACCAGAAGAATGGTTAGCAGCCCACCAGGCCATGATTTACTTTGGACGAGCTATCTGCCATCCCAAAAATCCAGAATGTGACCACTATCCCCAATTATCTGATTTTAGTAATATTTAAGCGGACTCTGAAAAAGTTTTTGCTTGATTTTAAGGGTGCTTTGTGCTATAGTAAATGGTAACTAAATAGTCCTTTAAACCTGTCCCGTGAGGCAGGCAAGGAGCGCGATAAAGTAGAAGGGTGAAGTCTATACTGTTTATAGTAGGGCTCGCTTGGCTATACATTTCAAGTCTCCTTGTAGAAGGAGACTTTTCTTTTTGGAGGTTTGTCATGAAGACAAAAGAAGTTGTAGACGAATTGACTGTCAAACGAGCGATTACGCGAATTACTTATGAGATTATCGAGCGCAATAAAGATTTGAATAAAATTATCTTAGCTGGGATAAAAACGCGTGGTGTTTTCATCGCTCATCGTATCAAAGAACGCTTGGAGCAATTGGAAAACATCACTGTTCCTGTTGTGGAATTGGACACCAAACCTTTCCGTGATGATGTTAAAAGCGGAGAAGATACTTCTTTGATTTCTGTTGATGTGACTGACCGTGAAGTTATCTTGGTGGATGATGTACTCTATACAGGCCGTACTATCCGTGCTGCTATTGATAATATTGTTGGCCATGGTCGTCCTGCGCGCGTGAGTCTTGCGGTGCTAGTTGACCGTGGACATAGAGAATTGCCAATCCGTCCAGATTACGTTGGGAAAAATATCCCAACCAGCCGTTCTGAAGAAATCATCGTAGAGATGACAGAACTTGATGGCCAAGACAGAGTTCTGATTACTGAAGAAGCTTAGAAAGCTGAAGGAGTAGCCATGTCAGAAAATCAACAAGCATTGAACCATGTGGTTTCCATGGAAGACCTTACAGTTGATCAAGTGATGAAATTGATCAAACGAGGAATCGAGTTTAAAAACGGAGCTCAACTCCCCTACGAGAACAAACCTATCGTATCGAATCTCTTCTTTGAAGATTCTACACGGACACATAAGTCTTTTGAAGTGGCAGAGATTAAGCTGGGGCTGGAACGACTTGACTTTGATGTGAAGACTAGTTCGGTCAATAAGGGTGAGACATTGTATGATACCATCTTGACCCTATCTGCTTTAGGAGTGGATGTCTGTGTGATTCGCCACCCAGAGGTCGACTATTATAGAGAGTTGATTGCAAGTCCGTCGATTACAACTTCCATTATCAATGGTGGGGATGGTTCGGGACAACATCCTAGCCAGAGCTTGCTTGATTTGATGACTATTTATGAGGAATTTGGCCACTTTGAGGGTCTCAAGGTTGCTATTGCAGGCGACTTGGACCACTCACGCGTTGCCAAATCCAATATGCAGATTTTGAAACGCTTGGGAGCTGAACTGTTCTTTGCAGGACCTGAGGAATGGAGAAGTCAAGAGTTTGCGGACTATGGACAGTTTGTAACCATTGATGAGATTGTTGATCAGGTGGATGTTTTGATGTTACTCCGCGTTCAACATGAACGCCATGATAGTGGAGCAGTTTTTTCAAAAGAAGACTACCATGCTCAACACGGTTTGAACCAAGAACGCTATAATCGCTTAAAAGAAACAGCAATCATTATGCATCCGGCTCCAGTTAATCGAGATGTGGAAATTGCTGACCACTTGGTTGAAGCACCAAAATCACGCATTGTTCAACAAATGACCAACGGTGTCTTTGTTAGAATGGCAATCTTAGAATCCGTATTGGCGAGTAGAAACGCCAACTAAAACACAAGACGTTAAAAGACGCCAGTGAGCGTCCACGAGAGGTGAAAATATGACAAAAAGACTTCTAGTATTAGAAGATGGCACAGTTTTTGAAGGCAAGGCCTTCGGAGCAGACATTGATGTAACAGGCGAAATCGTCTTTAACACAGGGATGACTGGTTACCAAGAATCCATTACAGATCAGTCTTATAATGGACAAATCTTGACCTTCACTTATCCTTTGGTAGGAAATTATGGCATTAATCGTGATGATTACGAATCCATCATTCCAACTTGTAAGGGAGTTGTCGTTTTCGAAGAAGCGCGTCGAGCTAGCAACTGGCGCAACCAAATGACCTTGGATGAATTTTTGAAAGCTAAGAAAATTCCAGGTATTTCAGGGATTGATACGCGTGCACTTACCAAGATTATCCGTAAGCATGGTACCATGCGTGCAACCTTGACTCACGTTGGGGACAGTATGGACCATGTGACGGACCAGCTCCAAGCAACAGTCTTGCCGACAGACAATATCAAACAAGTTTCTACTAAAACTTCCTATCCAGCTCCAGGAGTTGGTTTGAGCGTGGTCTTAGTAGACTTTGGGCTCAAGCACTCAATTCTACGTGAACTTTCTAAGCGCAACTGTAACGTTACGGTTGTTCCGTATTCAACAACGGCAGAAGAAATTCTCCACCTCAATCCTGATGGAGTTATGTTATCAAATGGTCCAGGTAACCCAGAAGATGTTCCAGAAGCACTGGACATGATTCGTGGTGTGCAAGGAAAAATCCCAATCTTCGGAATTTGTATGGGGCACCAACTCTTTGCTATGGCAAACGGGGCTAAGACCTACAAGATGAAATTTGGTCACCGTGGATTTAACCACGCGGTACGTGAGATTGCAACAGGACGTGTAGACTTTACCAGCCAAAACCATGGTTATGCAGTCAGCCGTGAGGACTTGCCAGAGCATTTGATCATCACCCACGAAGAAATCAATGACAAATCAGTTGAAGGAGTTCGCCACAGATACCAACCAGGTTTTTCTGTACAATTCCACCCAGATGCAGCTCCCGGTCCACACGACGCTAGCTACCTCTTTGACGAATTTATCGAGATGATGGAAGCTTTTAAACAAGCAAACTAAGAACGAGTAAAAGCTCGTCGGAGAATTTATTTAACTGAACACGGACGGAAAGCTCGGAATTTAGAGAAACCAACTTGGATTGTCAATCCTTCCTTGGTTTCCTAAAATTCAATCGCTTTCTATTCGTCCTTTGTATCTTATTTAATGTCGCTCTGTGAGGCGACGAATAGAAAGGCAGGTCGTTTCTTTTAGTCGCTATCAGGCGAACTAAAAACTCCCTGCACTAGATTTTTTATCGAAAAATATCGTTTCTCTAAAAAATCGTCGGAGAATTTATTTAATGGCAACCTGAGAGTTGCCGAATAGAAAGGAGAAGGGTGGTCCGTATTTGCTGAACTGAATACGGGCTACGGACGGTGCTAAAAAGATAGTTATTCCTAGAACTGATAGTTCTTCGTCATAACTCCTATTTTAGCTTTGTCCGCTTGACGCCCTTAATATCTTATAAATGCCTAAACGTACTGATATTCAAAAAATTATGGTGATTGGTTCTGGCCCGATTATTATTGGTCAGGCTGCTGAGTTTGACTATGCGGGGACCCAGGCCTGCTTGTCTTTGAAAGAGGAAGGTTATGAAGTTGTCTTGGTGAACTCAAACCCTGCCACCATCATGACGGACAAGGAGATTGCGGACAAGGTCTACATCGAACCGATCACACTCGAGTTTGTGACACGTATTCTCCGTAAGGAACGTCCGGATGCTTTGCTTCCAACTCTTGGAGGTCAGACAGGGCTCAATATGGCCATGGAATTGTCTAAAAATGGTATTTTAGATGAACTTGGTGTTGAACTTCTGGGTACTAAACTATCTGCCATCGACCAAGCGGAGGACCGTGACCTCTTTAAACAATTGATGGAAGAACTTGAGCAACCAATTCCAGAATCTGAAATTGTCAACACAGTGGAAGAAGCTGTTTCCTTTGCGGCATCAATCGGTTACCCAGTTATCGTCCGTCCTGCCTTCACACTTGGTGGTACTGGTGGTGGTATGTGTGCTAACGAGGAAGAACTACGTGAAATTGCTGAAAATGGTTTGAAGTTGTCACCTGTTACCCAATGTTTGATTGAACGTTCTATTGCCGGTTTCAAGGAAATCGAGTACGAAGTCATGCGTGACTCAGCTGACAATGCCCTTGTTGTGTGTAATATGGAAAACTTTGACCCAGTTGGGATTCACACAGGAGACTCCATCGTATTTGCACCAGCACAAACCATGTCAGACTATGAAAACCAAATGCTTCGTGACGCCAGCTTGAGCATTATCCGCGCTCTCAAGATTGAAGGTGGATGTAACGTTCAGTTGGCCCTTGATCCTCATAGCTTTAAGTATTATGTCATCGAAGTAAACCCTCGTGTATCTCGTTCATCAGCCCTTGCTTCTAAGGCGACTGGTTATCCAATCGCTAAATTGGCTGCTAAGATTGCTGTAGGATTGACTTTGGATGAGGTCATTAACCCAGTTACAGGTTCAACTTATGCTATGTTTGAACCAGCGCTTGACTATGTGGTTGCCAAGATTCCACGTTTCCCATTTGATAAATTTGAAAAGGGTGAACGTCGTCTCGGTACCCAGATGAAGGCAACTGGAGAAGTCATGGCCATCGGTCGTAACATCGAGGAATCACTTCTTAAGGCTTGTCGCTCGCTTGAAATTGGAGTTCACCACAATGAAATGCCTGAACTTGCAGAAGTCTCAGATGATGCCTTGATTGAAAAAGTTGTCAAAGCTCAAGATGACCGTCTCTTCTATGTTTCAGAAGCTATTCGTCGTGGTTATACACCAGAAGAGATTGCAGATTTGACTAAGATTGATATCTTCTATCTTGATAAACTCTTGCATATCTTTGAAATTGAGCAAGAATTAGGTTCACATCCACAAGATGTAGACGTCTTAAAAACAGCAAAACTCAATGGTTTCTCAGATCGTAAGATTGCTGAACTCTGGAATACTACAGCTGACCAAGTGCGCCAACTACGTTTGGAAAACAAGATTGTCCCAGTTTACAAGATGGTGGATACTTGTGCAGCAGAGTTTGAATCAGAAACTCCGTACTTCTATTCAACCTATGGTTGGGAAAATGAATCTATCAAGTCTGATAAGGAATCTGTCCTTGTCCTAGGTTCAGGTCCAATCCGTATCGGTCAAGGTGTGGAGTTTGACTACGCAACAGTTCACTCTGTTAAGGCTATTCAAGCCGCTGGATATGAAGCTATCATCATGAACTCAAACCCAGAGACAGTTTCAACAGACTTCTCTGTATCTGATAAACTCTACTTTGAACCATTGACATTCGAAGATGTTATGAATGTTATCGATTTAGAGCAACCAAAAGGTGTTATCGTTCAGTTTGGTGGTCAAACAGCTATCAACCTTGCTGAGCCATTAGCAAAAGCAGGTGTGACTATTCTTGGTACGCAGGTTGCTGACCTTGACCGTGCAGAGGACCGTGACCTTTTTGAGCAAGCCCTCAAAGACTTGGATATTCCACAACCTCCTGGACAAACAGCAACCAATGAAGAAGAAGCAGTACTTGCTGCACGTAAAATTGGTTTCCCAGTTCTCGTTCGCCCTTCATATGTTTTGGGTGGACGCGCTATGGAAATCGTTGAAAATGAAGATGATCTTCGTTCTTACATGCGTACTGCAGTTAAGGCAAGTCCAGACCATCCAGTTCTTGTTGACTCTTATATCGTTGGACAAGAATGTGAAGTTGATGCCATCTCAGACGGACAAAATGTTCTCATTCCAGGTATCATGGAACATATCGAACGTGCTGGTGTCCACTCAGGTGACTCCATGGCTGTTTACCCTCCACAAACCTTGTCTCAAAAGGTGCAAGAAACGATTGCTGATTACACTAAGCGTCTTGCAATCGGCCTCAACTGTCTTGGGATGATGAACATCCAGTTTGTTATCAAGGATGAGAAAGTCTTCGTTATTGAAGTAAATCCGCGTGCTAGCCGTACCGTACCATTCCTTTCAAAAGTAACCAATATCCCTATGGCACAGGTAGCGACTAAGTTGATTCTTGGTCAAAGTCTCGAAGAACTTGGTTACCAAGATGGACTTTACCCTGAAAGCACACGAGTTCATATCAAGGCACCAGTCTTCTCCTTTACCAAACTAGCTAAGGTAGACAGCCTTCTTGGTCCTGAAATGAAGTCAACAGGAGAAGTTATGGGATCAGATACGACTCTTGAAAAAGCTCTCTATAAAGCTTTTGAAGCTTCATATCTCCACTTGCCAACCTTTGGGAATGTTGTCTTTACCATTGCTGATGATGCAAAAGAAGAAGCTTTGGATTTGGCTCGTCGTTTCCAAAATATTGGTTACGGAATTCTTGCAACTGCAGGAACAGCGGAGTTCTTTGCAAGTCATGGATTGCAAGCCCAACTCGTTGGTAAGATTGGTGATGATGAACACGATATCCCAAGCTACGTCCGCAAAGGAAAAATTCAAGCTATCATCAACACTGTTGGTACCAAACGGACAGCCGATGAGGACGGAGAGCAAATCAGACGTTCAGCTATCGAACACGGTGTGCCCCTCTTCACAGCCCTAGACACAGCAAATGCCATGCTCAAGGTGCTAGAAAGTCGTAGTTTTGTCACAGAAGCGATCTAGTTGAGAAAGAATTTTCACTGTTTTAAAGCCAGCGTCAGAAAACGCTGGCTTTTGCAATACAGATATTGTCTATTTCAACCATCATTCTTTCCTTAAGAATCATTCTAAATTGTGATATAATAAGGAATAATTGGAAATGGAAAACTATTTTCATTATATTTTCAAAAACTCCATTAAGAAAATAGGTAAAGACAGATTAGAAAGTGTAAAATTCCGATGTCTTCTTACAAAAAAGTCTCTCTTTCTGAGATCAACCAATCTATTGAAACTCCGAATAACAATCATTTTTGGCAAAATCTAAAAGCTTTTTTAGGACCTGGAGCCCTTGTAGCAGTTGGTTATATGGATCCTGGAAACTGGATTACTAGTGTGGTTGGTGGTGCTTCCTACAAATATAGTCTCTTATTTGTTATTTTGATTTCCTCCATCATCGCCATGCAGTTACAACAGATGGCTGGAAAGCTCGGTATCGTAACTAAGATGGACCTAGCACAGGCAACAGCACATCATGCTCCCAAATGGCTTCGTTATAGTTTATGGGTGATTTTAGAATTAGCTTTAATGGCGACCGACTTAGCTGAGGTTCTAGGCTCAGCGATTGCCTTAAATCTTTTATTTAAAATACCGATTATGGTCGCTATTCTCTTAACCGTTTTAGATGTATTTTTGTTACTTTTATTGATGAAATTTGGCTTCAAAAAAATTGAAGCCATTGTTACGACCCTTATTTTAACCATATTAGCCATCTTTACCTATCTGGTGGCTTTATCCAATCCAAGTATTCAGGGTATTTTTGGTGGTTATTTGCCGACTCCAACATTATTTGAAACACAATTGCCAGGTCATGAAAGCCAATTGACCTTGGCTTTAGGAATTGTGGGAGCGACAGTCATGCCCCATAATCTCTATCTTCATTCTTCCCTATCCCAAACAAGGAAAATCAATCACAAAGATAAGAAGAATGTTCGAAAAGCCGTGCGTTTTATGACCTGGGATTCAAATCTTCAGTTGTCCCTAGCCTTTATTGTCAATTCCTTACTTCTCATTTTAGGGGCATCTCTCTTTTTTGGTCATGCATCTGAAATTTCAGCTTTTTCTCAAATGTACAATGCTTTACAGGATTCGAGAATAGCAGGAGCGATAGCTAGTTCAACTCTATCAACTTTATTTGCCCTAGCCCTCTTAGCAAGTGGCCAGAATTCGACCATTACAGGTACCTTAACAGGACAGATTGTCATGGAAGGCTTCTTACATCTGAAATTGCCTCAGTGGATTATCCGTATCGGTACCCGGATTTTTGCCTTGCTCCCTGTGATTATTGTTGCCGTCTTGTTTGGGCATCAAGAAAAAACCTTGGATCAGTTATTGGTCTATTCACAGGTCTTTCTGTCAATCGCTCTTCCGTTTTCAATCTTCCCCTTAATCTATCTGACCTCTAAGAAGTCACTGATGGGAGAATTTACCAATGCTAAGTGGAACACCATCCTAGGTTACGCAGTTTCAATCATCTTGACCATTCTCAATATCAAGCTTCTTTTCGATATTTTTTAACCTCGTTTGACATCAATTATAGTGTCAGCGTGAAGGTTGACAAATAGAAAGTAGTAGTGATTGGTTCATAAAAAGAAGTACAAAAAAAAGAACAGTCGAAGCTGTTCTTTTTATTCTTATTTGAGACCGTATTTTTTGTTGAAACGATCCACGCGTCCATCTGCTTGAGTGAACTTTTGACGTCCAGTGTAGAATGGGTGTGAGTCTGATGAAATTTCCACACGGATCAATGGGTAAGTTTCGCCTTCGAACTCAACAGTTTCGTTAGAGCGTTTTGTTGAACCGCTAAGGAATTGGTAACCAGTAGTTGTGTCCATGAAGACAACTGGGCGATATTCTGGATGGATATCTTTTTTCATTTTGCAATATTTCCTTTCTGCCATGGTCTCTTTGCGAGCCATAGATTGTTACCTTACTAGTCTATCAGATTCTGGTAAGTTTGGCAAGTCTTTTCCCTGATTTTATTAAAAATCTTGATAAAAAATCACTCCAGTGTTTACTGGAGTGAGGGTAGAAGAATGATTAGTTCTCTTGATTTGGAGTTTTTTCTTCTTGTTGATTTTTTACTTCTGTTTCTTTAACTGGTTCTGTGTTTTCTGCTGCTGATTTAGCCTCTTTTTCAGTTTCAGTAGGTTCTGTTTCTGTTGATTCTGTTACAGTTTCAGCTTCAGCCTCTGTTTCTGTTGGTTCGTTTACTGGCTCAGCTTCTGTTTTTGTTTCAGATTCTGTAGTTTCTTCTTTTACTGGTTCTGCGTTTTCTGCTGTTGATTCAGCTTCTACATTAGCTGGTTCCTTAGCTTCCTCTTTTTGCTCGGTTTCCTCTTTAGCTGTCTCTGTTTTTTCAGCTGTAGTTTCTTCTTTTTTACGTTCTTGAGATTCTTTTTTGATTTCTTCGACTGCAGTTTTAACGGTAGAGCTTGTTACACGTCCGACAGTTTGAGCAAAATCTTTACCAGACTCAGCTAATTCAGTAAATGATTCTTTGGTAATTTTACCACCTGACATTGCCAAGAGACCAGTTACAACTAGTGCAATGCTAGCAAGAATAGCTAAAATCAAACCAAAGCCGATTGAAATGCCATATCCACCAAAGTTAGACATGTATTTATTTACATTAAAGAGACTATTTAGTGTGACGAGAGTTGCAATTGCACCCGCAACAATGACACCAATTGAGAACCCTTTAGGCATTGCTTTATTCATATTATTCAAGCACGCAAGAACAATAGATACAATAGCCGCGATAATGACAAACCACCCATCACCTTGGTAACCATTCACACTATAGGACCCAAAAGAACCTGCATTTAAACTAGCCCATGGCAAGAGTGAACCAAGGATTGCTACTCCAGCAGAAATGAGGATAAACAAACGATTTTTTTCCATTATTATGTCTCCTTTTATTCAGTTTGATTTATTATACCATAAACTGCGGTACAAAGAAACCGTATATTTTAAGAATCTAGCATATAAAAGGCCAAGAAAATTCTTTCTTAGCCTTGGTGAATCTGTAGAGCCTCTTTCAGTTCTTTATATATTTGTTCGTTTTCTTCTAGACTATAGGAATTGGCGCCACTAGCTAATGGATGTCCTCCTCCGTCGTGTTCTTTGGCAATTTCATTGATAGGGGTGATTTTGCTGCGCATTCGAACACGGAAGTGGCCATCAGCTTGCTCAACAAAGATAGCCCAAGCCTTAACAGTATCAATTCGACCAGGTGCCCCAACAATCGCTGCTGTTTCAGCATCCGTAACCTTATATTTTTCCAAGATGTCTTGAGTAAGCAGAACGCGTGCAGCCCCATTCTCATCAACTTCTAAGTGATCATAAACATACCCTTGCAATTTTGCAATCTTGAAGCTCATGGTATCCATTTGACGAGACAGTCCAGCAAAGTCAAAATCAATTTCTCGGAGCTGGCCAGCTATTCTAAAGGTACGGGCACTAGTTGAAGGGTAGAGAAAACGCCCTGTGTCCCCGACAATTCCTGCATAGAGAAGTCGTGCCGCTTCACTAGACAAAGTTAGCTGATTTTCTTGAGCAAATAATGCAATCATCTCACTGGCGCTGCTTGAACTTGTATCCACCCAAGATAGGTCACCATAGATGTCATCATTTGGATGGTGATCGATTTTGATGGTGAAATTAGCTTGTTCGTAGCGTTTATCATCGATACGAGGGCGATTCGCTGTATCACAAATAATAGCAAGAGCTCCTTGGTAGTCATTGTCTTGGACAGTATCCATTTCCGCCATCCATGTTAGAGTTGGTTCGTTATAACCGACTGCTTTGATGGTCTTTTCTGGAAAATGGTGTGTGAGAAGAGCTTTTAAACCTACCTGACTCCCTAAGGCATCTGGATCTGGTTTCATATGACGATGAATGATAATGGTATCGTATTCTTTGATTTTCTCTAAAATTTGCTGGCAAATTTCCATAAGTAACCTCAATTCTTTCTCATTTCATTGTAGCACAAGAATTTTTATTTTTAAAATGAAAAAGATATGATATAATGGAGAAAGATAAATTGAGGAGGACGATATGGCATTAGCAAAAATTGTATTTGCCAGTATGACCGGTAATACCGAAGAAATTGCAGATATTGTAGCAGATAAATTGCGTGACTTGGGCTTGGATGTCGATGTTGATGAATGTACGACTGTTGACGCTTCAGACTTCTTGGAAGCGGATATCGCAATCGTTGCGACTTACACTTACGGAGATGGAGAATTGCCAGATGAGATGATGGACTTCTACGAAGACCTAGCTGATCTCAACTTGAATGGCAAAATCTACGGAGTGGTCGGTTCAGGAGATACCTTCTACGACGAATTCTGTAAGGCTGTTGATGACTTTGATCGTGTATTTGTAGCGACAGGAGCTGAAAAAGGTTCAGAGTGTGTTAAAGTGGACCTCTCTGCCGAAGAAGAAGACATCGAACGTTTGGAACAATTCGCAGAAGAATTGGCTGCAAAAGTAGGATAAGAATCAAACTGCGCTGACTGGAAGAAGTCAGTGCATTTTTTTATTAGTTTTTTTGGGATTTTACTAGCCTATTTAGAGGCTTTTTGATACAATAATTCAAATAAAGGAGGAGACTGTATGAACTTAGATATTATTCGCCAAAAAATTGATCAAATCGACGACCAGATCGTCAAGCTCCTAGAAGAACGGATGCACCTAGTTGAGGGGGTTGTCGATTATAAGAAAGCATCAGGTAAGCCAATCTTAGATTCTAAGAGAGAAGAAGTTATTTTTGAAAAGGTCAAAAATCGTGTAGAGGATAAGCGTTATCAGGAGACTATTGTTGCGACTTTTTCAGACATTCTCAAACGTTCGCGTGATTATCAGGATCAAAACATCAAATGAAAAAAGAACAATTTTATCCGCTAGGGATTTTTCTAGCTGCAATGGTGGGAGGACTTGTCCGCTATTTAGTTTCCACTTGGTTACCAGCCAGTCCTGATTTTCCTTGGGGAACCCTCCTCATCAATTATCTGGGCATTATCTGCCTGGTCTATCTGGTGAAAGGCTATCTGGTCTATAAGGGAAGCAGTAAAGGCTTGGTTTTGGCGCTGGGGACAGGATTTTGTGGTGGCCTGACAACCTTTTCTAGCCTAATGCTTGATGCAGTAAAACTGCTTGATACCGGGCGTTATCTTAGTTTAGGCATTTACTTACTTTTGAGTATTGGTGGAGGTCTATTCTTGGCTTATGTTCTAGGGAGGAAGAAATGGTAATCGTTTATCTTGCAATCGCCTGCGGGTTCGGAGCACTGGTGCGTTATTTCTTTTCCCGCTATAATCAAGCTTCTAAATTGCCACTAGGAACTCTCATAGCCAATCTTATAGGATGTTTTTTAATTGGCTTACTCTACAATCATGTGGAGTCCAAGGAAATCTATGCTATCCTAGCGACAGGTTTTTGTGGAGGGTTAACGACCTTTTCAACCTTGAATGACGAACTGCAAAGACTAATCAGTGACAAGAAGGTATTTTATAGCTATTTTCTCTTAACTTACATAGGCGGTTTTCTAGCGATTTTTTTAGGAATTCTGCTATAAATTTCTTTACTTTTAGATGGAAATTTGGTAAACTGTATCTTGTGTGTAATGGACGCACAAAAATACAGTTTATCCGCTGAGGAAGGTTCCTCAAGATTGACAAAGATAGGAGAATAAAATGAATCCATTAATCCAAAGCTTGACTGAAGGTCAACTTCGTACAGATATCCCATCATTCCGTCCTGGTGACACTGTTCGTGTACACGCGAAAGTTGTCGAAGGTAACCGTGAACGTATCCAGATTTTTGAAGGTGTTGTTATCGCACGTAAAGGTGCTGGCATCTCAGAAAACTACACAGTTCGTAAAATCTCTAACGGTGTAGGTGTTGAGCGTATCTTCCCAATCCACACTCCACGTGTTGAAAAGATCGAAGTTGTTCGTTACGGTAAAGTACGTCGTGCGAAATTGTACTACTTGCGTGCTCTTCAAGGTAAAGCAGCTCGTATCAAAGAAATCCGTCGTTAATTCGACTAAAAACTCTGCTCACCCAGCAGGGTTTTTCTCTAGCTCCCTTAGTTCAATGGATATAACAACTCCCTCCTAAGGAGTAGTTGCAGGTTCGATTCCTGCAGGGGGCATTTAAGAAGCGTAAAGAAACATAAAGAACACTGGATAACCAGTGTTTTTTCTTTGACCAAATTTTGAACCATTCATAAGATATCTATGGTGTGGTATAATAGGCGTAGAATGTTTATGAGAAAGAAATGAAAGAAAGATATTATAAATTTTTGAATATGGCAGTTGTGGATACTAGTCCTATAAAGAACTCTGACTTTTTTAAATCAACTGCAATGGAAGTGATTTTTGCTTTGCTGATATTTATAGTATCTATTTTTATAGAAGGTGTGATGCATGATGTGAGTATGATTATTCTTTACATTACTATTCCTCATATACTGGTACTCGTGTTCATATTCTTGCTATTTCAAAAGTTTTCCAAATCAAGATTATTGCAATTGATTCCAGCTAGTTCTATTTTAATTTCTCATGTTGAGTTTCTTTTCTGGAGTTCTTTATTTTTGGGGAAGAACTACTGGTCTGTCTTCATGGTGTTGATTGTCCTAAGCATTATGTTTCAACTACTATCCTTTGTTTACCAGTTGTTAATTGTCCCTAAAGCTAAGAAATTACCACATGGTGAGTATAGGAAGAATCTTTTATTTCTTCCTTCTGTTGTTTGCCTATTGATTTCAGCAATTGTAATGATTATAGCACGTTTATTTACGTTGCCGGCGGTATATGTTGTTACTTCCCTTGTTGTAGCGAGCATAGTCTGTCTTCCCTTCTATTGGCTTGAATATGCACGCGTTTTTACAGGTTGGAAAAAGAAAAGCACGAATAACTTTATTTACAGAGGAGAAATAAAATGAGTATTATTTATGATTTAATTTATAAAAAACATGATAAGAAAATTAGGAAAGAGTTTCTTGAAGAATTGAAAGAAACAGCAAAGGAAGAAATTAGGAAAGAGTTCCTTGAAGAATTGAAAGAAGCAGAAAAAGAAGAAATTAAGGAAAGAAATAGAAAGGCTTTAGAAAAGCATTTATCTAATGTTAAAGAACTCATTGAAAATAAAAAATGGATAGCTATTGAGAAGTATCTAAAGTTACTTTCTCTAGAGTATAATTTTAAAGTTGCTAAAGAGTGTCTTGAAGCTGATTGTTACAGTGAATTGCCATATGCTTCTGCTATTTTTTCAAATTTAATGTATGAAATCAAAGTGGAGGTTGAACGTTATTATTTTGGATACTCTGAACATAATTGTTATAGTAGTTATGAACATAGAATTGATGAAGATAAAATTGTTTATAAATTTACAGACCATCCTATTTTGTTAAGACCTTGGAACTCTTTAAGGATTTTGCAGAATATTATTGATATTAACCAAGATAATGTTCTAAGTACTGAAGATAAAAAATGGTTGCATAATCTTCAAAATTATTACTATTTTCCGCTGGGGTTGATTGTGTGCAATGGCGGTAACCATTCACAATTATCTGCTATTTTGGAAGGAGACGGTGAGTCTGCTATTGAGATGATTTTAGATATGAGAGCTCTATATGAAGAAGTAGTATTTGATGGGAATGATTTTATTTCAAAAAGAGATAACAGAGTGATTTCTGTTACAAATTCAGAAAAAGAAATTGTTTTGAATACTAAGAACTTATTGGGAGTTTATTTTGAAATTGGTAGACTCTTGCAAGGACATCTAGAATATTTCCCAACCTATATTACAAAGTATTTGAAAAAATGATTATTTGAAACATGGGTTTATAAAAATGGTCCGACAACGATTGAAACATGTTTGAGCACTTTTGGAAAGCCAGGAGAAGCCTTGTTTAAGGTCTATATTCCGACAAACATTCCAATTGAAGGAAATGATGAATTCCAATATTTAGAACATTTTACAATTAAGCAGTGTGTTTCTGATGTAACTCCATTTGATGAACATCTTCTTCCAAAGATTGAAGAAATGAAGCAATATATTCAAGGTGAGGGGTTGGAAATGCAAGGAGATACCGTTTTTCTAGCGATATTGCCAATATTTGGACAGCACTTTGTTGAAATGAATATCCCAGTTAAGGAGATTTCAGATGCTATTTAAAAACGTGGGAGAATACCAAGATATACAATATAGAAATGTTATCTCAAGGTATTACACAGTATCTCCAGAAGAGATGCCGGACACTTATAACGCTTTTTTAGAAGAAGTAAGAAAAGCAGGATATACGCTTCGAGGACCTTTCTTTTATACGATTAATTCCAAGTTAGAAGAAAATCAAGATGTGTTGATGGAACTGTTTATCCCAGTAGAAGAAGAGTATATTGAAGATGCTTTGCCGAAAGACTTTTTGTATCACAGTTTGTTTCAAGTTTTAAATACTGTTTCAACTAGAATTTTGGAACCAGATGATGAGTTAGTACGAGAAGGAATCGACTTCTTAGCTGGCTATATTCATTTTCGAGACTATAAAGAGTTGACCCCTCCCTTCTTTTTTACCACATCAATTGATGAGAAATTCTATACAGATATAAAAGTAGGGGTGTTGAAGGAGTAGGTGCAGCTATTGGATGGGCTATGAATGACTTTAAAATTAAGGGATTAAATAATCAATCTGTAACAGATGCAGCTAAGGATGCAATTGGCAATGGCTTAAAAGCAATAGGAGGGTAGGAAAAATTGCAAATGCAAATGTTAAAGTCTCTTATTCACTAATTTGCAAAGACTTGAACGAAGCAATCGATGAAAAAAAATCATCGCCAACACACTTGACGATGAAACTGTTCAGATAAAAAATTGAATTCTTACGTGATGTTTGAACTGTAAAAATCATTCGGAGATGAGGCTATCTTAGATCGCGTAATAAAGCCATGGTCGATTGTCTGATAGCTGTTGCAGGAGAGTCGCTATTATTGCTCTCGTTTACTGTGTAGAGCATTGCAGATGCCACGGTAGCATCAAGTACAAACTTATCTGTATATTTGTTTTTCCTTCTATCAGAGTAGGTAATTGTCAGTGTGATTCGACCTTTATAACCTTCTTGTATTGATGATGTAAATTTTTGTCCTGGAGCAATCATATTTCCGATGAGTGAGCCGAAGCGGTGTATAGAATTCAATGAATCCAATTCTCCATCTATCTGAATATTATCGATATATGCTGGAGTTTGGCCAAAGTTTTTAAAAACATAGGCACGTTGTTGATTTTTAACTGCATAGGCATCTACATAAACATTAATATAAGGCTTTGCCATATCTTCTGTAGCTTTCTTTGTTTGCCAGAGTGAAATGGTATTTAATATAAAACCGATTATAGCAATAATCACTGTGATATAGAGTGTCCAGATTTGAACGTTTTCATTAGTAATTGGCGACATGAAATTCACCTCCTTTCTGCTTTTATTATAGCAAAAAGGAGAGAGAAATAGAGAAGAGAGGAAAGATGCCAGAGCAAAAAGAAAAATACCACGATAGACGTGGTATACCTGATGAATTGAGGGTTGAAAAAGTTATCCACCTTTCAATTTTGAGAGGCGAAGGAACTGAAGCGGATAAAATTCGAATTGTCGAGCAGTATTACAATATGGACGGCGATCTAATATTTGAGTTAGATCCTTGTTTTCATTATCAAGAATTTTTAGATTTACGTTGATTTTGTTTATCTTTGTCCAAATCTAAAATATCTTGTAGTAATTGTTCGTTGTCATGGCGTTCAATATACCATTTTTGCATAAGTAATTCTATAAATTTCAGCAACATGTGGGCCTCATTGGGTTCAATATCCACTATAAGATTTATATCTTTTTCTGGATGAGCTCCAATGTTTCCAAGTTTTCGTAGGGCATCAAGTACCTTTTTAGTGCTTGGATCTACAAGATCTTTTAAAGCGTCTATCTCATCTACTAATCTTGCTTTCGAAATTCCCCAAAAATCCCTAATCATTCCTTGTAAACAACGTCTAGAGAGGGTTGCGGAGGCTTTGGGACTGAGATTTAAGATAGCGTGAGCTTCTTCATAATCACTTCTGATCGTTTGCGGGATGTAATCTGGATAGGCTTTAGCGAGAGAAATTGGATTGAAGTGCATAATGCGATTTGGGAATTGACTTCCTACGCCAACGATGTCGATTGAAACTTTATGACAGTTTGGACATTTCATTGTTTGTATTGTTATTTTGTCATTCAAATTTTCTTCGTAGTTAAAATGTGAACGACGAATCAAAAAGTAGTGCTCATCTTCTCGAAAAGTATCGTGGTGATTTGGAACAGAATAACCGCAAAACAAGCAGAATAGTTTACTAGAATCCATAAAATTTCTCCAATCGTTTTTATTTTATTATACCAAATTTAGAAAGGAATGCTATGAACGAAATATTCAACTTTCACGGACAGGAAGTCCGTACGATGACAATCAACGATTAACCTTGGTTCGTTGGAAAAGATGTTGCAGATATCTTAAGGGGTTTTACCAGTTATTAGAAGACAAGGTGGTTTTATCCGCGAGGTGCGTTTAAGAAGCGTAAAGAAACATAAAGATCACTGAAGTTTCAGTGTTTTTTTATTTTTTAACTCATAAGAGACCATGAACATATAGGGAGAACGAAACCGCTCTCTTTTTTATGTTATAATAGGCATAGAATGTTTAGGAGAAAGAGATGAAAAATCATAAACGCTTATTTTGGGTTGTTAGTGTAATGTTAATGTTTTTGACACTTTTTGCACTAAATGGATGTAGTTTGGGTGGTGAAACCATTCCAAAAAACAGAACAAAGAAACAGTACGAATTCGAAAAAACGTTTGAACCCATGTTTAAATTTTTAGAACAAGACAAGAAGGACTTTACGGGACTAAAGATATACATTAGTAGAGTCTATATAAAAACTGAAGATGGAGTCAGAAAATACGAAGTGGACTTAGATATTAATCAAGCTGACATTAAAGGTGATTACACAATAACACATGGGGAGAATAAAGAAACTGTTCCTGTTACATATTCTAATGGCAAGTTAAATTATGAGTCTGAGATAAATCCTTTATTTGATGAGGAAATTTTCAATTTAGTTGTTAAAAGAGATTATTTTACTTCATTGGGTGTAAAAGAAACTTTTAAGAGCGCAGAGACAGAACTTCGTGAGATTGTATACCAGCCAGAACAAAACTCTGACCTCTATAAACATCTGAAAAGTAAATATGATTTACCAGAAGAAACGACATGTATAGTAGTAATAAATCATTCCAGCTCAACTATATATAGAGCTACTATACAACTAGAATCGAATCAGAAGATTGTACAAATAAGTAGCGTTATTTTTTCAAAAGAATGAGGTTTTTATGAACGGAATCGAAAAGAGTAATCGATGGATTGAAAGGTAAAGCTATTGAAAATACAATATAAATGTTAACTGGGAGAGAATATGAAAAATCATAAATACTTATTTTGGTTTATCAGTGTAATGCTAATGCTTTTGACACTCTTTGCACTTAATGGATGTAGTTTTGGTAGTGAAACCATTCCCAAAAATAGGACAAAGGAACAGTACGAATTTGAAAAAACGTTTGAGCCTATGTTTAAATTTATGGAGCAAGATAAGAAGGATTTTACAGGGATAGAAGCCTATCAAAGTAGTGTTTATATAACAGTTGGAAACGATGTAAAGAATTATGAAATTAACTTATATACTACTGCAGTTGACATTAAAGGTGTGTACAAAATAACAGCTGGTGGGAACACAGAAAAAGTTCCTGTTACTTACTCTAATGGGACTTTGTATTACGAATCCAAGATAGATCCCTTATTTGATGAAGAAATTCTAAATCTAGTACTTAAAAGAGCTTATTTCGCTTCTTTAGATGTGAAAGAAACATTTAAAAGTGCAGAAACAGACCTTAGTGAAGTCAGCTACCAACCAGAAAATAATTCTGAACTCTTTAAAATTTTAAAAAATAAATATGATATGCCAGAAGATACCAACTGTCGAGTAAGAATTAAGTCTTCTAGTGGGGGTATTTATCGGATTTCTGTACAAATGAAATCGATAGACAAGTCAGTTCAAGTAGATTTAAGAATATTTGAAAAAAAGTGAGGCATAAAGAACGATAAAAAGTCTTGTCAAATTTCATTTCTTATAAAAATATGAAGGTTAATCCAAAAATAATTTAGACAAAAATTTGACCAAATATTGATCAAGTTTATCCTAAATCCTATTAGAATAGGCTTACTAATCATAATTTATATTCCTGCAGGGGGCAGTAAACTAGAAACAAAACACTGGTTAAACTGAATAAAGAAAATGATAGAAAAGAGAAAACATTATAAAGGCCTAGTTCATCTAGGAGAGTTTAAGAACAAATTGGTTTACTATGACTTAAAGACAAAGAAATTGTATTTTTCAATTCCAGAAAGAACTTCTAAGAGTCAACAGTACGTTATTTTGTCTCTGGTATTGCTCGTTCTTCCTTTTATCAGATTTCTGAATGGATTGACAATCTTTAGTATACCTGCTCACAAGTATCTTTATTTGATTTTATTCTCTTGTCTTTCCTTACTTTTTGGGAAATTGCTGGATATCTATTTAAAAAAAGATTTGGATTTGTATCCGGCTCTATTTACAGATTTGGAGTACTTAGAATTCCTAGAGGTAGTAAAGAAAAGTGGAGCTGTTGTTTCTTCCGTAATTCGTGGTAGCTTTATTAGTTTGTTAGTATCTTTAGTCGTCTTCCTGTTATATCCTAGTTTTTTGCCATTATTTTTCCACTCTATGCTTTTGTTTATTCTCTATTAGTGCCTAGCCAATAATTTACACAAGCGAAAGAAGGTCCTGGAGAGCTTGATAAGAAATGCGCGCACCAACTAGATCTTTTTGCCTATGATAAAGAAGAATCAAAAAAGTAAAGAAAGTTGATTTATATGACAACAGAAATGCTACAATACCAAAATTGTACGGTATTAAAAAACAATAGTGATTATGAGGTCCTGTGGAGTAGAGGGAAAGAAGTGCTTAACTTTCCCATTAGCCAAAAATTAGCAGAACGTGTTTCAAAATCAGAAAAAGATGCTTTAGAAGTAATGTTTTATTGTGAACATCATCGTTGGCCTAAGGCAAATGAGTTAGAAGACTATAATCAAGCGGATACGATTGTACATAGAGGTAATGGACTTATTGTATATGAGACAGACGGCTATTACGAAATTAGCTTCTTTAAAGAAATTGGCGGAGCCATGGGGCCAGAAGTTCGCTATCTTATTACTAAAGAACTGATGGATAGAGCATTTGAATCTTCTAGGGGAGCATACGAAGTCATGATTTATGCTGAAACAGGGCACTGGCCTTTATGGTAAAGAGGATGACATCATATAATATTTATAGTTGTGATATCTGGATGGTTATTTCTTGAGGGAAGCCCTTCGTTTGGAAAAATTCTTGGTATAATCGTGTCTGTAATACTTACAGCTATTATACCAGCAGGAATCATGGGTAGTTGCTTTTCTGTTTCCTATGTCAAGAAATATCCAGATAGAAGAGAATTGCAGTAGGCTCGTTGTTATCAATTTTAATAAAATTAGGGAGAAAATTAGATGAAGAAATCAATTTTTAAAGCAAGTTTTGAAGAGAGTTTAAATTTGGATGATGATGGTTTTTTGCAGTATCAGAAACAAGATTATTATAATAAACTTGGGAAAGCCTTTAAGAAAGGGAAACCCTCTTTTTGGTTTGGTATTAAAACTTTTATTCTTAGTCTGTTGTTTCCGATAGGTGCAAATTTCATGCTCCTTGCTGTTACCCTATCATTACAAAATTCTGATTCTAAAGATTTAAGGTCACCAGTTTCTCAGTATCCTTTGCTAACAGTTGAGCTTTATTTAATTTGCTTGTTAATTTGGTTGTTATTGGTATTAATGGGTAAATTCTTTAAACGGACGTTTATTCTCCCTTATCGTTATCGATTTCATATTATAACTTTTATGATATGGTTTGTGTTTGAATTTAATTTGCTGGCAATAACTATCTCTTTACCTATATTATCATGGGGGATCTTAATACTGTTGGGGCTTCAAGTATTGTTGACGTATGTAATGTTAAGAACAGAGCTTAGAAGTTTGAAAAAACGAATGTATGGAGAAGTTAAGTCACCTACCTTACAAGATAAAATTGCTAAAGGTATTGCTATTTATGGATCAGGTATATTGGGCTTAGCTGTGATTGTTAATTATATTTTCAAAGCTTTTTCTATTAATTTTTCATCTTCCATAACTGGTTTTGGTCTCTTTATATTTTGGATTCTATTAAATATTGGTATAGTCGACATGATTGTATTTATGGAGTTTCCTTTCTTTTTAGAAGGCTACTACAAATGGAAATATCCTGAAGAGTATCGTGAGTGGGAAGGGAAAACAGTAGAAGAATGGTATGGAAAAAAATATTTAAAAAAACACAAGGAGTTAATAGCTATTAAAAATGAAGTTGATTTATACTAGTCAAAAAGATATGTTGGAAATTTGTCAAGATGGTGATAAGTATTTCTTGCGTTATCCAACTTTTAATATCACAATGCCAGAGATTGTTCAAGAAATCCCCAAAGAAGCTGCAGATAGTTATATGTCGGGAGAACATACTGGCAAAGAGTTGATGAATTATGCTAATTTCGGATTTTGGAAATCAAAAATTAGTCAAGAAGATGCTAACATACAATTTTTAAGAGATAATCCAGAATTTCTTCTTATTGATACAGATAGAAAGAGACACTATTTTTCCGAAAAAGAATTTGAAGAACTGTTACAAAAAGCAATTTCCTCAGAGCTAAAGCCAACTGAACTTGATGCAATTGGTACAGTTGAGAATCATTTGGAACTTCTTCTAGTAGACCCTCTCGAGTGGCAGGAAGAGATAGAAGCAGTCCATTTGGAAATTCTGCAAGAAAAAATGAATAATTACATTCACTTCCTCGAAAGCAAGCAGTATGTGGAGCGATATGGTGATAAGTTTGATAAGAAAGTCATCCATATCACCTTCCAGTATTCCCCATCAGACAACGGTCTAGCCTTTCTTGCAGCTGTTCAGAAAGTATTGCAACCGACTGATATGAGCTTAAAGGTAGAATTACCAGAGTAAGAAAGGGAGCGGAAACGCTCTCTTTTTGTGGTATAATGGGAGAAGGATTGGACCAAAGTAAATTTAATATGATATTGAAACAGAAAAACTTAAAGATATAGAAGTGATAACGCATCAGGAAATAGTTGATCATTTGCAAAAACGAGTTGACCAAGCACAATTGAGATATAATAAAAATCCTTCTAAACAGAATTCTGAACGTCTAACGAACACTAAACGGGATCTTTTTTATGTTGAACGCGATAACGAGGTTTTAATTAAGGTTAAGGGAAGTCTTCCACCCGAATAGTTTACTTTTGAATAAGGAGAAAAAATGACTAGAGAAGAACTTGATGATTTATTTTACACAGTTCCAAACGATGTGGATTATACAGATCTACTCGAAGAAGTAGACTTGGAAGATATTCCAGAAGAAACGATTAACAAACTCATCTCTTTATTATCTAGCGATGATGATTTTTTGCGCTATAAAGCTTCTAGGCTTTTAACTATTTGGGGGCTGAAAGAAGGTTTTGATGTGTTGACTCAGATGTTTGTTGAGGGAAAATTGGAAGACTACAATCCTCATCGGCTATATAGTTATGATGATACAAATAGAATTATACTAGATGCTCTTACTAGCTATTGGGCTAGTCAATCAGATATTGGCAATGGTGATAAAGCAAGGCAAGATATATTCCCTTATGTCTGCAAAATTATAGAACAGGCGGAAAAAGGTTATTATGATCTTTCATATTTTTACTATCTAGTTGAAAATAATGGATTTTCTGAATATATCCCTTACCTAAAGCACTTTTTATCGTCCATTATGGATAAGCCAGAAGAAAATTATTGGCGAATTCATGATACTTTGAAACTGTTTTTAGAGATCGAACCTGATTATGCGGAGAAACTTCTGGAGGAGAAGGATAAATCACTAGCTGATTTCGGATTGGAGAGAGAATGAAGGAAATTAAATTCTATAAGGTAAACGATGCCTACGGTTATATGTCTAATTTTGCTCCTTATCCTTTTTCGGATGGAAATAAAATCTGGCCTACATCGGAACATTATTTCCAGGCTCAGAAATTCTTGGTTCCAGAAATTCAGGAAAAAATTCGTTTGCTGGAATCACCTATGGATGCTGCTTTGGAGGGACGCAATCGCCAGAATCCGTTACGAAAGAACTGGGAAGATGTCAAGGATGATATTATGCGTTATGCTGTTCGTGAGAAATTTCGTCAAAATCCAGAGATTCTAGAGAAACTAATTGCGACATCTGATGCAGAATTACTTGAGCATACAAAAAATGATCATTATTGGGCTGACGGGGGAGATGGATCTGGTAAAAATATGCTGGGGAAAATCTTAATGGAAACAAGAGTAGCTTTAAGTCTAGACGATGGTTCTATAAATTAAGAAAGTATACTGACTTTAAATGAATAACACAGAATTCAAAAAATATCAGTGAAATGTTTGAAAGTATAAAGGCAGTGAAATCATTTTACAAGAATTGAAGGATTTCCAATTTAATCCAGATAATTTTAGAATAGAAATACCTTCTGCTAATAGAAGCCATAAGTTTGAATAGGAGATAAGATGGATATTTTCGATATTGTTCAAGATGGGACATATAATGAGTTTATAGAAAGTTACAATGGCGACATAATACAAATTGATAAATATACAAACCTTAATTTGTTATGCACGGCAATGCTTAACGATGATTTGCCGGAAGAGAAATTGAAAATTATTAAATATCTGCTGTCTGAGAAGGTAGAGGTCAATTTTTTGTCAAAAAAGGAAAACAGAAATGCTCTTCATTATTTCTTCCAAGCTAATAGGAGGCCCAAAATAGCATATGCATATGAGATGGTGAAATTACTCATTGAGGCTGGAATTGATGTAAATGCAGTTGACAAATTTGGTTCTATTCCGATGACTTACTCAGTAACGTTATTAAAATTAGCAACGGAAGAGTTAGAACCTCTATATAAGCTTTTACTAGAGGCCGGTTCGGATTATAAGTTAAAAAATAAATCTGGAAAATCGTGTCTAGACTATGCGGAAGAATATTCATGGAGAAGTAGCCTGCTTGATATTATAAAGGAGTATGAAGATGGTAGGAATTAATAACAATGATTTTGGTGGTTTTGTCGTTTCAAACAATATTCTTGATGGAAAAGCTATTCGCTATTCTTATCGCGAGGAATCTGCTATTCCACAATTAAATGGCTGGACACTGTTATCAAACGAAGATGATGAAGCTTACCTAGCTAATTCAAAAAATTTCACAATTTTAGGAGCAAATAGCATTGTAAAAATTGCTCCTGTTATGCTGGAAATTTTTGAAGCCCCATACGGTACCGACTTATGCTGGTTATATGAGGAAGGCGTTCATGTAGGATTTTATGATTTGGTGAGAGATAGAGAAACAACAATCGAAGAAATTGTTCATTGAGTGTCATTTGTATCTCGTCTGAGCCTTTATGATCTAGAGTAAGAGAATTTGTCAGCTAAAGTAGAATAGTTTTTTGAAAAAATCGCAAGCTGAATGCTGGAGTAATTGAGGAGTTTATGTTTTATATTGATGAAACCTTGCTTGGATGAGATAAGGCAAAAAGCTAGTAAGCAAGGTTATCATCTAGATATGAGTTTAGAAAGCTTGAAGGATTTGGCGCAATTCGTTCGAGAGAATGATGTCAAAAATGATCCTGAAAATATTGATGATTTCTTTAATAGCTGGGTTTATCTTGGAGAGGTTTTTCGCTTGCAAGCCAAAGGAGCCTACTGGACAGTTGGTACTGAAAACCCGAAAAATTTAAATTATGGGTTAGAGTATTTGACAGGTTATAATACAATTGGTTCAGAATTTATTCCCTTATTAATTTTGAATAACTTTACTTTAAGTTTACCTGATAGGTTAAATAATAATTTTTTTTATGAATTAGTATTGAAACGTTTAAATCCTAAACCAAGAAATCTAGACCATCTTCTAACAGAAGAGGAATAAGTTATTTTTGATATCATTTAATTACTTATGAGGTAAATGTTTCAGGTGAAAATAAGAGGATTATTAAAATGATCAAAGCAGAATTCAAAAAATATCAGTGAAATGTTTAAAAGTGCAAAAACAGAGAAATTGCTTTGTAAGATTAAAGGACTCCCAGATATGCTGGATGGTTTCAATATGATTTCAGAGGTTGGAAAATGACAGAAGATAAAATTTTAACAAAAGAAGAAGTTCTCCGCGACGGTGTTTGTTTTGAAGATGAACTAGACTGGGGCGGAGAATACTATGAACAAATTGTCTTTGAAAATGAATCAGGAGAAGAGGTTCCTTATACTGGTTTAGCCTATGATTTATATCCAGATGGTCAATTAGATTTTTATGGGCGTATAGATAATGGATATAGGCATGGTCTAGCTGTCTACTTTTATTCTAATGGAAAAATTAAAAGTATTAATAATCAAGACAGAGGTGCGGCCGAAGGAATTCAAAAAGAATATTTTGAAAATGGTGATATTGAGTCGGTTTCTTATTGTATTGCAAGAGGAGAAATTCTCTATAAAAAATATGATGAGACTGGTAAAATTATTGAAGAAAACACAGAGCCTACCGAAGATGATTTCAAGAGAGCAAAAAAGTGGGGTGTTGATTTATCGACTTTAGACATGAATTTGAAGTAGCACAGAATCAATTCAAAAATCAGATAGATCTATCTAATCATTTTGAGGACTAGGAGATTTGTTATGTCGCAGGGGTGGATTAATACCTATTGAAGAGAATGACAAAGAATACGGTCTTGCTTGCCTTGAGGTTGTTGATCGGGAAAATCTCCAAGTTGTTGAAGAGGTCAGTTTTCATGATGAAAGTAGAGTTCCCTATCTTTCAGGTTTTCTTGCCTTTAGGGAATTGCCTCTGATTTTAGCAGCAGTTAAACTGTTGAAAATTAAACCTGACCTATGTATGTTTGATGGGAATGCTTATCTGCATCCGCGCCATACGGGAATCGTGATCCATGCCTCCTTTTTCTTAGGAAAACCAACTACCGGAGTTTCCAAAAATGACTACCATATTGAAGGGGCAGAATTTGTACTTCCTGACAATTACGAAGGAGCCTGTACAGAAATAGTCAGAAACGTTGATATTTATGGGCAAGTATTAAGGAATTTTTAGAATTAACCAATGGAGTAACTAAATGAAGACATATAAATTGAAAAATAAAGAAAATTATCAAAATTTTGTAAAAGACTATCGTGAAATAATGAAGGAAGGGAAAGAAGCAGAAGCATTTCTTGGAGACGATATTAGGTATCGTTTTCAACAACGCAACTCAATGATAACAGAATACACTGATATTCAGGTGTTGATGGAATATTGTTTATTCCCTCTATATGTAGAAGGTGATAAAGATATAGAGAAAAGGACATTTGAGATATTAAAAGAGTTCTCTTTAAGTATTGATGAAAAGAAAATATGGCAAGTTACGGAATATTTATTGCTTCAAGATTTCATTCTGGCGGAATATAAACCCCTTCCTTTTGAAATTGATACAAGAAAATTAGTTCCTCTTATACTTGATACAATAGAAAAACTTCCTAACGAGTTAAAAACTAGTGGATATTATGCTCGATTAATTGGAAATATTAAATCAATTCCTTCTTTCAAGTATTATGAGGTGGAAAAGGTAGAGAAAATCCTTAAGGAATTCAAAGAAAAATACTACAATCCACCTAAGAAGGTAGAATTGTAGGAAAAGACATTCTTGATAAGAGCAATGATGGAGGAATTTTGATGACAAAACAGGAATTATTAGACTTTTTAAAATTTAATAGCAATAAACTTAGATATTATACTGTGTACTTAAATAAAAAAGTTTTAGAGCAGTTTGCGATAGGGTATTATCAGGATTTAAGTGCAAATAGATTTATAGTGTATGAGGTGACTGAACGTCAACAGTTATATGAAAAAGCTAGTTTTGAAAGAGAAAAGGATGCTATTGAAGAATTATATGAGGTTGTAAAGTTTAGATGTAGGATTAAAAGTATCCCTATTAAGTTAGAGGTTTCAGAAATTGATGCAATCGGAACGAGTGATACAGACTTGGAACTTTTATTAATTGATGGTAATCTTTGGCTTCCAGATACCGAAGAGGAGCATCTCTTGAAACTTCAAGAAAAACTCAATAACTATATCTACTTCCTCGAAAGCAAGCAGTATGTGGCACGATACGGTGATAAGTTTGATAAAAAAGTCATCCATATCAGATTCCAGTATTCTCCATCTGATAATGGATTGGCCTTTCTCGCAGCTGTTCAGAAAGTGTTACAACCCACTGATATGAGCTTGAAGGTAGAATTGCCGGAGTGATAAAGGGAGCGGAAACGCTCTTTTTTATGTTATAATAGGCATAGAATGTTTAGGAGAAAGAGATGAAGGAAAATAAACGCTTATTTTGGGTTGTTAGTGTGATGTTAATGGTCCTGACTCTTTATACACTGACTGGATGTAGTTTGGGTGGTGAGACCATTCCCAAAAACAGAACAAAGGAACAGTACGAATTTGAAAAAACGTTTGAACCTATATTTAAATTTTTAGAGCAAGACAAGAAGGAGTTTAATGGATTAAAGCTTTACAAAAATAGTATTTATATAGAGAGTGGAAACGTAGTAAAGGATTATAAAGTATTCTTAGATACTAGCCAATCTGACATTAAGGGTGACTATACAATAAAAATTGGGGATAATAAAGAAACAGTTCCTGTTACTTACTCTAATGGGAAGTTAAATTATGGGTCGGAGGTAACTCCTTTATATGATGAAGAAATTCTTAATTTGGTAGTACAAAGAGATTATTTCGCTTCCTTGAATATAAAAGAAACCTTTAAGAGTGCAGAAACAGAGCTTCGTGATATTATCTATGAACCAGAAAATCATTCTGACCTCTATAAATATCTTAAAAATAAGTACGATATGCCAGAGGATACAACCTGTAGAATCAGAGTAAGGTACTCTAGTGGAACAATCTATGGAATTTCAATACTAATGGAATCTAGGGATGAGGCTGTTCAAATAGATTTAACTATATTTAAACAACGGGAGGATAATCAATGAATGAAATTGAAAAAAGGAACCGTCGGGTTGAAAGGTAAAGCACTATAAAAGCTGTTTTATAACTGATTTTTAATGAGCATCAGGAGATATTATGTTAAAATCGAACAAGTGGATATTCCTTGCAATTTCCGTTCCCTTTATTATTATTGGTTTGTCATATTTGTTAATTAGGATACCGATTGGGAACACTGGTAAGTTTATTCATGATCATGCGGATTCTATCAAAAGCGAAATTATTGCAGACATAGACAGTCAAGGGCAATATATAAAGTCAGTGACGCTTTTACCAGGTTCTGCGAGGGGAGGCTTTGATAATGGTGGAGATGTAGGTGGAAATTATCATATTTCCTTTACAGCCTATGCTAATAATAATCGCAAGCAGTCAATGAAAGTAGAATTATACTTTCCTGATGCTGGTATAGGTCCTTTTACATTTATAAAACCCAATCCTTATAAATCTCCTGAAACTATGAGGAGATGGTACTTATCAGTAGTAGAGGTATCAAGTGACCCCTCGTGGGATTGGAAGCGAGAGCAAGATAAATTGACTGAAACTATGAATAAACTTGATCGCAAGAGCAAGGATGCCTCCAGGCAAGTTGAAAAAGAAATTATGATTCGTAATCTTAACAGATGGCTACAAGAACATGAGGAAAATTTCAAACTAGCTATCCAAACAGACCTGTATAGAAACGACCCAGAATTGGAACAGAAATTAGGAAAGATTCAAAGTATCAGTGTAAGTGAATATCAAATGTACATTCCTTCGACAGGTAGCGACATTAGTTTTGATGTTAGATTTGAGAAATATCCTGAAGAAGTAGCTACTATAAACGTTCGCTTGCATTCCCAAGGGGAACAATCAGTTTTTAAGGATCCCTCAGTAGCTGCAACTATTAGTTTTGAAAGAGAACGTTTTGTTATAAAAACTGTGTACGACTCCAAGCTATTTCCAATTTTTAATCAAAGTCGATTTGGTAATAGTAATGGAGAAATATCTTATGAACTCCCAAAAGATTATGAAAATCAATTTTTAATTCCTTAACTTTCAAGCAAGCTATTATGCTTGCTTTATCTTTATGGCTTCAAGCCATAAGAGTAAGAACGACAAATCGATGCATGATAGAGGAGATTCAAGCTTATATCTTTTCCTTGTAGACATGGGATACTGATGTTTTCAAGTATAAAGGAGTAAAAATGATGCTAGCTATTTGTATAGATTCTATAGGTGACAAGTCAGGAACCTATAAGTTGTTAAGAAATTATTCATCCTTGCCTTTCTCTTTAATTCAATCCAGAATAGAAGATCATGACACGGTAATAGAAGTAGACATGTTAGATTTGGATGAATTGAAAAAGGTTAGAGCACTCATCCATGAGTTGAGTGCTATTGGGACTATGGTTACGATGAGAGATTCGACTGGTATTATCACCTTAGAATTTTTAAATAATATTATTTCTACCTTCGAAGAGATTGCGGCTGAAAGAGAAGAATTAGATGCTCTGATGTTTGAGGAGGAAGAGTGATTGTCACCTTTTCCAGTGAATCATACATTCCCAAGATAATTTTTAGTAATAAAAGGAAAATCAATGAAAGATAATAAAAATTTGTTGCTCTTTCTACAGGAGTTGATATACGGTCTTGTAGATTTTATCAGTGAGAAAGAATATAAGGAATTTGTCTTTGACTCCTTAAAACTTTCAAAACAGGAGCTTGATAAAGAGAGTGGGTTTTGTCCATATGATTTATACAATCGATTGGAAAATATGGATGAGCAGGATATCTTGACATTTCAGATGCTAGATAAGAAAACCAATCCACTAGTATGGAACTGTATCGCTAATTTCTTTGTCCTGATTTGTCATTATTCTTATATGGCCTCGGAGGAAGTCTACCTGCCACAAACGATTGAAAGTGTCGACGAGGACATACTTGAGGTACTTTCTTTAAGTTACAAACAAATCCTAGCTGAAAATAGGGAACTCATTTCACAAATATCTGAAACAGAAATAAAAGGATATTTAAAGGACGATCTCGTTAAAAACTACTTTGGTCCACTATTTTTATCAGATGAGAATGGATAGGCTATTTCGTTCAAGTATAGATTAGGAGAGGATATGCAGACTAGTTATTTTATGTTGATTTTTACTGAGGCAATTGCGAATCATATGGAAACGCAATATATTTCACACATTCGAAGCGCCTTGGATGCATGTTGGAGTTTTTTGGAGAATAGAGATAAAAGGGGAGAGGAACTTTATCGTTTATTAGATGATGGGACAGACTTCAGTGGAATTTTTATCTACATGCAGCTGGATGAAAATGAAGCGAATACTCTTTTGTGGGACAACATTAGTTATGCAATAGGGGTGACTGCTAAAGAAGCTTTTGAGCTTGAAAACAAGAAGGAGTTTCCTTCTCCCCTGGAGAACATTGAACCTGGTTTGCTTGATGACTTTATTGAAAATTTAAAAGAAATCAGCGTGGATCTTTATCATCACGTCGAAGCTGTAAAATCTTTCATCAATAGAAATCCATATCCATCAAGAGAGTCTGCTTTAAAAGAACTAGATAAGATGGGCATACTTAGATGATTTGGTGAAAATTCAAAAACAACACCCCAGAAGTTAGAGTGTCATCTCTACTTTTTGGGGTGTTGTTTATTTTCTATGCTTAAGCATTTTACAATACCCAGGTACGAATAGCATGGGCTACGCCAGATTCGTCATTTGTTTTGGTGATGTATTTGGCGATTTTTTTGAGTTCTGGATTTCCATTTTCCATAACAACGGGGTTTCCAACGACTTCCAGCATGGCGCGGTCATTTTCTTCGTCCCCGATAGCCATAGTTTCATCTTTGGTTAATCCGAGTTTTTCAGCTAAGTGAGTGATGGCTGAACCCTTGTCTACATTCTTTTTAAGGAGTTCGAGGTAGAAAGGAGCAGATTTGTTGATGGAGTAGCGTTCGTAAAATTCTGCTGGTATCTTTTCAATCGCAGCGTCGAGAATTTCCGGTTCATCGATAAACATACACTTGACGATTTCCTTGCCAGCCATTTCTTCAGGGGTGCGGTAGAAGATGGGCATGCTGACGAGGGTTGATTCGTGCACCGTGTATTTTCCGATATTGCGATTGGCCGTGTAGATACCGTCCTTGGTAATGGCGTGCATGTGGACACCAAGTTTGCGACTGAGAAATTCCATATCCAGATAGTCCTCATAGGTCAAGGATTCGCTGATAATCTCATGGGCAGTAGCAGTTTCTTGAACAAGGGCACCGTTGAAGGTCACGACATAGTCACCTTGATCTCTCAACTGCAAGTCGTCCAGAAGTTTGGCAACACCTGCAATAGGGCGACCGGTTGCAATCACGACCTTGACGCCAGCTTGTTTCGCATCTTGGATGGCAGAAAAGACTTCCGGAGTGATTTCTTTTTTACTGTTAACCAGGGTACCATCGATATCGACGGCGATTAGTTTAATACTCATAAATTTCCTCTATTCGTTCTTATTTGGGGTAAAATGATCGTTCTCAATCAAGTGTAAAAATTGCTGGGTAATGCTTGCGAAGATACTGTTTTGATCCAACATTTCTTTCGGAAAATAGAAACGATTGTCTCCATGGCGACTGCCAGCAAGGGATTGGACGATAGGGGACAGGCTAGAGAGTTCTGCCAGTTCACCATTTTTCTGTAGAATCTCAATCTGTGTCCGTGGATTTTCAGATTCGGGACGATAGATATCATAAGGGAGGTCAAAGTTCTTATGAATGGCAGTATAGTAGTCTGGATCAAAACCGATTTCTTCAACCAGTTGTCTCATGGTTGCGAGTTGGTCTTGGTCTTCTTGAGAAAAGGTGATAGATTTAAAGACTTTACGGTTGACAAAGCGTTGCGACAAGTCTGCGAGAATCTTGTCAGGACTGGTCATCCAGAGTTGGAAGTAGGTATTCATCACGCCATCATCCAGAGCTAGATAGTCAGATAGAGTAACTTTCTTTTCAAAAAAAGGTAGCAAATGTGGAGAAGTGCGTGCAAAGAAATCCTTATCCTCAGGATAGAGTTCCTTGGCGCGTTTGAGAAGATTCTGTAGGAGAACTTCCATGGCCCGTGTTGCTGGATGGAAATAAACCTGCATATACATCTGGTAGCGACTGAGAACATAGTCTTCGATGGCGTGCATGCCGTTGCGCTGAAAGGCGATACCATTTTCGACAGGACGAATGACTCGAAGGATCCGTGTCAGATCAAATTCCCCATAAGATGCTCCTGTAAAATAGGAGTCGCGCAAAAGATAGTCCATGCGGTCTGCATCAATTTGGCTAGAAATGAGCTGCACGACCTGCTTGTTAGGATAGGTATGGTCGATGACACTAGCCACCTTTTTTGGGAAATCAGGCGCTACTTGTAGTAGGACTTGGTGAATCTCTGTCTCAGGACTTTGGATGATTTCCTGAGTGATGGCTTCGTGGTCTGTATCAAAGAGATGTTCAAAAGTATGCGAGTAGGCACCATGCCCAAGGTCATGAAGGAGCGCAGCGGTCATGGTCAAGAGAGATTCAGCAGGATCCCATTCTTCAGGGTATTTTTCTTCAAAAATCTCCGTGATACGACGAGCAATCTCATAGACCCCCAAACAGTGGGAAAAGCGACTGTGCTCACCACCATGGAAGGTATAGCTGGAAGTTCCTAGCTGTTTGATACGGCGCAAGCGTTGAAATTCTTTTGTATTGATCAAGTCATAGATGACCTGATTGTTTACATGGATATAATTGTGAACTGGGTCACGGAATACTTTTTCGTTCATATGACCATTATAGCAAAATCCTGCTCTTTTTGGTAAAATAGTAGGACAAGAGACAAGAAAGAGGATTTGATGTGAAGATTCGGATGCGAAATAGGATTCAGTTTGATGAACAGTTGGAAGTGATTGACCAGCTCTATGACGTGGAAGTGCGTGAAAAGGGGGATTATAGCTATTTACTCTTTTATAATGAGGAAAAGGAAAAAGTGGTTCTCAAGTTTCATGGTCAAGAACTGGTGATGACCCGTTTCTCGAGTCCCAAGACCATCATGCGTTTTCTAAAGGATAGTGATAGTTTGGCCTATATTCCTACTCCAATGGGGATGCAGGAGTTTATCATTCAAACGAGTCACTACAAACTAGATGGGCAAAAGATTGAGCTAGCCTATCAACTACAAAATCAAGAGGGACACCTCTTTGCCAGCTATCAATTAGAAATTACTTGGGGATAAGAAAAAGGTTGGCCAATGCCAACCTTATTTGATATAGAGTTCTTGATTTTTTAGGACAATTTCACGTACACTTGCGAATTTCTTGAGTTTTTTAAGCTCTTCAGGATGGGTTACGAGAGTGATCACATAGCCCTCTTTGCCCATGCGACCTGTACGGCCAGCGCGGTGAGTGTAAGTTTCGATGTCTCTAGGAATATCAAAGTTTACGACACATTCTAGACTATCAATATCAATCCCACGAGCTAGAAGGTCTGTTGCAAGAAGAAGAGTTAGTTGCTTGTTCTTAAACTTTTTCAAGATGACTTTTCGAAATTTAACATTGACATCGCTAGCGAGGGAAACAGCCAAGATATCGCGATACTGTAATTTTTCCTCTGCACTTCCAAGGTCTGACAAGCTGTTAAAGAAGACCAGACCACGGAAATCCTCAACATGAGCCAGCTTTCGTAGCATGTCTACTCGGTGACGTTGGTCTACCTGCATGTAGAAGTGTTGGATGTTGTCCAACTTTTGGTCAGAAAGGTCGATGGTGCGCGTGTTTGGAGCAATCTTCTCTTGGTCAAACTTGGTCGTCGCACTCATGTAGATGAGTTGGTGGTCACGAGGTGCGTAGTGAGTGATTTTCTCAACAAAGTGAATCTGAGAATCATCAAGCAATTGGTCAAATTCATCCAGAATGATGGTTTCCACATTCATCATCTTGATTTTTTTCAATTTAATCAACTCAAAGATACGGCCAGGAGTTCCAATCAAAATTTCTGGTCCTTTTTTTAGGCGTTCAATCTGACGTTTCTGACTCGAACCTGATAAGAAGAGCTGGGCAGTCAAGCCGACAGCCTCTGCCCACGTTTTACATACATCAAAAATCTGTCCAGCAAGTTCTGTATTTGGTGCTAGAATCAAGAGTTGCTGGGCTTTTTTCTTTTGTAGTCTGAGAAGACTTGGTAGGAGGTAAGCTAGGGTCTTACCAGTTCCTGTTGGGCTCACTCCTAGGAGGTTTTCTCTAGCAAGAATGGGCTCAAATAGTTGAGTTTGAATGGGGGTGAATTCTTGGAAACCAAGTCGGTCACTTAGTTCTTGCCATTCAGTAGGTAGTTTGGTTTTCATTTTTCTGCCTCAAATCTAATGCCAGCAGTCTGGCGCATGGTATAGAGTAAATCATGAACAAAACCTGCATCATCCAGCCAAGTCTGGTAGAGCGTCTGGTTTGGTTGCTGGATCATGTGTGCAAATGCAGCAACTTCCTCAGTCATCGTATGAGGAGCCTGTTGGATAGGGAGTTGAACTTGATTTCCTTGGTGGTCGCTAAAAATAGCTGAGCGGACATGCTCAATCGTGTTGAGGGTCAAGGTTCCATCTGCTGTGTAGATCTCGCAAGGAAGATTGGAAGTGATGTTTTTCCCAGCCTTGATATGAACTTGAAAGTCAGCGTAGAAGAGGATACCGTCTCCATTTAGGTCAATGCAATTGTCAAGCTGTTGAGCCTGATAGGTCGCGTCTTGAGCCTTTCCAAAGAGACGAATAGCAGCGTAGAGAGGGTAAATCCCCAAATCCATAAGGGCTCCACCAGCAAAACGATCTGAAAAGACATTTGGCGTCTGTCCAGCCAATAAGTCAGGCATCTTGGAAGAATACTTGGCATAGTTGAAATCTCCTCCCAATACTTGCTTGTCTGCTAAAAAGTTTTTGATAGTAGTAAAAGCTTCCTCGTGGTAATTACGAGCTGCCTCAAAGATAAAACAGTGATTTTTCTCAGCTGTCTGTCTTAAATCCAGCCACTCTTGTGGCTGAGTGACAGCTGGCTTTTCAAGAATGACGTGCTTACCAGCAGACAAGGCAGCCTTGGCTTGAACAAAATGCAAGGAGTTTGGACTGGCGATATAGACTACATCAAAGGAAGACTTAAAGAAGTCTTCTAATTGATCAAAGAGTTGGATATCCTGATACCGAGAAGCAAAGGTTGCGGCAGTTTCTAGTTTTCTAGAATAGACTGCAACTAGCTGGTATTCTCCGCTAGCATGGGCTGCTTCTATAAAATGATGGCTGATAGCCCCTGTTCCGATGACACCTAATTTAAGCATAAATACTCCTTTTCCGACTTCAAATCCTTCCTTCATTATAACATAGAAAAGAAGGACTATCCAACAGATGGTAAAAATTTTCAAATGGACTACGCTTTTCTCAAAGAAAGTGGTACAATGTTTAGATAAGTAGATGAAATGAGAAGGGGGAGAAAATGAGATTATTACCAATAAGAAAAATATCACGTCAGTCTAAGAGACTAGCGCTTTTTTTGACTTTTTGTGCAGGATATGTCGATGCCTATACCTTTATCGTTCGAGGGAACACTCTTGTGGCTGGACAAACTGGGAATGTGGTTTTTCTTTCTGTAGGACTCATTCAACAGAATGTCTCGGATGCCAGTGCCAAAGTAATGACCTTGTTTTCCTTTATGATGGGTGTCTTTTTTCTGACATTGTATAAGGAAAAACTACGAATTGTTAAAAAGCCGATTTTGTCCTTGATTCCTCTTGCAGTCCTATCCCTAATTGTAGGCTTTGTGCCACAAACGGTTGATAATATCTATCTCGTACCGCCATTGGCCTTTTGTATGGGACTGGTGACAACTGCCTTTGGAGAAGTTTCGGGAATCGCCTATAATAATGCCTTTATGACAGGGAATATCAAACGAACGATGCTGGCTTTTGGAGATTATTTCCGAACCAAACATACGCCTTTCCTACGAGAGGGATTGATTTTTGTTAGCTTACTTAGCAGTTTTGTCTTCGGAGTTGTTTTTTCAGCTTATTTGACGATTTACTATCAGGAGAAGACAATTCTAGGTGTTCCTCTTATGATGAGTATCTTTTACTTCAGTATACTTTTTGCTTCTTGGAGAAAAAAAGGAGAGAAATAGCTTAAATTTGATTGATTTCGCTTGTAAGAAAAGAGAAGATATGCTATACTTGAAGAGTTGACTATGCACAATCCTGTGCAACCGCACGAACATCGTAACTTGTTTCTTCAAGTTTAAGTGGTTCGTCCCACGATGCTAGGCGAGTCTTCACAAAAATACGGGGAAACCCTAAAAATCATAGGAGGTGCATAATGAGCACATACGCAATTATCAAAACTGGCGGAAAACAAGTTAAAGTTGAAGTTGGTCAAGCAGTTTACGTTGAAAAATTGAACGTTGAAGCTGGTCAAGAAGTCACTTTTAACGAAGTTGTTCTTGTTGGTGGTGAAAACACTGTTGTCGGAACTCCACTTGTTGCTGGAGCTACTGTAGTTGGAACTGTTGAAAAACAAGGAAAACAAAAGAAAGTTGTTACTTACAAGTACAAACCTAAAAAAGGTAGCCACCGTAAACAAGGTCACCGTCAACCATATACAAAAGTTGTCATCAACGCGATCAACGCTTAATTTTAAGGAGAACACATGATACAAGCAGTCTTTGATAGAGCCGAAGATGGCGAGCTGAGGAGTGCGGAAATTACTGGACACGCCGAAAGTGGCGAATACGGCTTAGATGTCGTGTGTGCATCGGTTTCTACGCTTGCCATTAACTTTATCAATTCCATTGAGAAATTTGCAGGCTATGAACCAATCTTAGAATTAAACGAAGATGAAGGTGGCTATCTAAAGGTTGAAATACCAGCGGATCTTCCTTCACACCAGAGAGAAATGACCCAGTTATTCTTCGAATCATTTTTCTTAGGTATGGCAAACTTATCGGAGAACTCTTCTGAGTTCGTCCAAACCAGAGTTATCACAGAAAACTAACACGGAGGAAAACATTATGTTAAAAATGACTCTTAACAACTTGCAACTTTTCGCCCACAAAAAGGGTGGAGGTTCTACATCAAACGGACGTGATTCACAAGCGAAACGTCTTGGAGCTAAAGCAGCTGACGGACAAACTGTAACAGGTGGATCAATCCTTTACCGTCAACGTGGTACACACATCTATCCAGGTGTAAACGTTGGTCGTGGTGGAGACGATACTTTGTTCGCTAAAGTTGAAGGCGTAGTACGCTTTGAACGTAAAGGTCGCGATAAGAAACAAGTTTCTGTTTACCCAATCGCAAAATAAAAAGGTTCAGTGAACCTTTTTATCCCGAGCCTTGAAATGACAAGGCAAGGAAGCTAGAAGTAGCATTAAATAAGGCTTTCCGAGTTTTCGGAGAGCCTATTTTTTTGTTTTGATACCCATATTTTAAAAACCAATGTAAAAAGCGAACTTATCAGCCACTTCATCCTTTGCCTTTTGAGTGACATGGGCATAGATATCCATAGTGGTTTGGATATTCTCATGACCTAGCCTTTCCTGGACCTCTTTGATAGTGGCACCAGCTTCGAAAAGTAGTGAGCAGTGTGTGTGTCTGAAACCATGAGGAGTGATTCGCTTGAAATCAGGATACTTCCTCCAAATCCTGTTCAACATATTATTGACATGGACAATACTTTTAGCCTCGCCATTCTCATTTTTAAAAAGAAGTCCCTTTGTACTATACTTGTGCCAATCTTTTAAAACTTCAATTGTTTTTTGATCCAGGGCAATAGTTCGAGCACTCTTTTTGGTTTTTGGAGTCTGAAAGATTAGTTTATTATCTTCACCCTTGGCTAGGGTTTGCTTGACAGAAATCTGTCCAGTTTTCAAGTCAAAATCGGACCATCTTAGAGCGCTGATTTCATTTTTTCGCATTCCTGTGAAAGCTAGTAATCTAAAATACGTCAGCATTTCAACATCATCAAAACCTTTAACGATTTCGAAAAACTCTTGTAGTTCTTCTTTGTTGTAGAACTTTTCAAGTTCATCTGTATTATTTTTTTGTCGTTTAGGTTTCAGAGTCTTTCTCATTGGATTTGTTTCAATCAGTTCCATGGATATAGCGTAATCAAAGATTTGATTTGCTATGCTGATGATTCCAAAAAATCTCTTATATTCATCTGCCCACTTATTCACTTGGGTTTGGCACATCGTCATGGTAATCTTATTTATGGCTTTATTTCCAAAGATTGGCAAGATATGACGGTCAGCAATGCTAGTTTGGCTCACATATGTTGATTATTTGACTGTATTTTTATAATGATCCTTCCAAATCTCATAGACTTGGAGAAAGGTAGTTGTGGTGGTGTTTTTTGCTCTGAATGTCTTTTTTTCATACTCAGTAAGGAACTTTGCTTCAGCAAGTCTTGCTTCACGTTCTGTTTTAAAACCACTACGAAAGGTTTGAATCTTCTTGCCGGTTAATGGATCTAATCCATGATATGCTTTAAAATAATAAGCAGTAGTTCCATTCTTTTGATATTTTCCAATCATTGATTTTGAACCTCATTTCTGATAAAATGGGCATAAGAAAACGACCTTTTGAATGGTTGTTTCTTATACCTAAGTTCCTCACACTCAGAGTGGCCAAACTTTGCGAGTGTGGGGATTTTTTATTTAGACGATAGGAATAAGCTCGCCACCTATTTGTTGGTTTATATAATTTCTATCTTCTGGATATTTCAACAGATAGGAGTTGATAGCTTCCATAATCTGGAAGTTCAATAATCCCACTGGTGATACTGGACCCCAAGTTTTAAATAGGGTTAGGGAAAAGATGAGTGTTCTCAAACCGTTTTGTCCTTGCCCATTCTTGTAATCTTCTTCTGAGATGTGCAATCGATTGTGAAAGAACTTATTGTAATTGATTTTGTTCTTTTCTGTTGTAAAGTTATAGACTCTTCCAAGATGGGCGCATCTGTTTCGATAGGAGAGTAAGAAGTAAAATACATTTATAAACAATTGTTTAATACCATTATCTATATTTTCTTTGTCTAGCCCTGTCATGCGCTGGATAACTTCTGTCTTTATATGTGACTTTTGTAGTTTATAAAAAGTGATTAGGTGGCCAAAAGTCATCCCTTTAACAAGAATCCAAGGTGGTACGTTGCCATGCTTTTCTCGATAATGTTTATATGGTTGGGTCTTATCTTGGGTGATTTTATAGCATTTACGTAGAAACTTGGATCGTTCAGACTCTTTGAATTTTTTAGCACCTCGTTCATAGTTCTCTCTTTGAAGGTATTTATCTTGGTCCGCAGTGTAATGTTCTGCGACTACGTATGAGAGAACGGTTCTAAGATGAGCCTCGATTTCTTGTAATGCTAGATTGATATTTGTTCGTATGCTTTTGTCCATGAGGAAAAAGTCTACGAGTTTTTCAAATGTTGTACCCTCTTTGAATTTCTCTCCTTGTTCAATACCAATTTCTTTATAGCCGTTTATGATTTCGTAATAGCTGTATGTCGATAAAATGCTGATTGCACTGTTTTCATCTCGGATGGCAAGTCCTCGAGATTTTAGGAGTTCTATCTGCTCTCGGAATGTTTTGAACGGTTTTGTTTCCATATTTCTCCTTTGTAAATCAAAAAGAGTCCCTGCATAGATGCAAAGACTCTTCTAGGCTCCCAGGGGGGAGCATTCACTTAGATTAACTTTATTATAGAGTCTTTTGCTGTTTTTGTCAAGTTTTTTTGTTAAATTCAGTTTTTTCTACCCTCTATATATGCCCAGACTCGCAAAATTTTACGAGTGTGGGGATTTTTTTATTTTTGGGCTAGGATAGCGATAATTGAAACCACAATCCCAATAATTGAAAGGAGAGATCCAACAGTTAATGCGATTATACATTATTAGACCGCTCTCTGGTTGGCGTACCAGATTCACCAATAGCAGTCACAATAAAACAATTTTTTTCGGACATAGTTTTTGCTCCGATCGTTTTATTTTAATTATACCATATTTGAAAGGGGGGAGGAAATGAGACCAAAACGATATCCGTATAACTTTAAACCAAATCGGGTGAATGTTTTAGATAGTCGATTTTATACATGACTAATCGTTGAAACTAGCGATAGAAAGAAAAAAATCACAGAAGTTACATTGGATGATGTAACTCCTGCTGCAGGATATACCGTAAGGCTAAGGCCCAAATATGACTAGCCTTTAGGAGGGAATAAAATGATTCATCATTATATAACTCATTATGCAAGCAATGGGAAAGATTACACTGAAGCATGGATTCAAATCAATATTTTTGGAATGTGCTTTTGTTTATGGAAAAAGCGTACAATCATTGAACGATTGTACGCAAACGAAGATTAGACTTTCTTCCAGCCGTTGCCTTTAGCTGATGTCGGAGGGAGCCGATCACCTTTTCCAATAGTTGCGGTATGACCGTTAGTGACTTTTTCACCACGAGGTCCCACCTCTACATAGTGGCCAGGTTTCTGATTGTCTGTTCCAGGTTTTATTGGAGTATTTGACATAATAATGCTCCTTTCTATTGAAATTTTGACTAAAATGGTTAGAGGTCCTAGTCAAGAATGATTATAACATAGATTGCAGAAAAACACAATATATTGTTATTTAAAATCTTCTGAAAAACAACATATAGTGTTTTCGTAGGTGTGAAATGTGAAAATAATTAAACAGAATAATGTTGAAAAGAAATTTGAATGGCAATCAATTATCTAAGATGGCTGGAGTTAATCGAAGTTTCTGTTTACCCAATCGCTAAATAAAAAGGTCCAGTGAACCTTTTTATCCCGAGCCTTGAAATATAAAGGCGAGGAAGCTAGAAATAGCATTAAATAAGGCTTTCCGAGTTTTCGGAGAGCCTATTTTTTTGTTTTGATACCCATAACTCTTTGTTACTAGTGTAGATTAATTTTATGAGCGACATTATTTTTCCTAAGTGGAAAATTTCTAAAATATGGTATAATGAACAGATAGAGAAGTTGGGGGTAGAAGATGAATATTCAACAATTACGCTATGTTGTTGCTATTGCCAATAGTGGTACTTTCCGTGAAGCTGCTGAAAAGATGTATGTTAGTCAGCCGAGTCTGTCTATTTCTGTGCGCGATTTGGAAAAAGAGTTAGGCTTTAAAATTTTCCGTCGGACGAGTTCAGGAACGTTTTTGACACGTCGCGGTATGGAATTTTATGAGAAAGCGCAAGAATTGGTCAAAGGATTTGATGTTTTTCAAAATCAGTATGCCAATCCTGAGGAAGAAAAGGATGAATTTTCCATTGCCAGTCAGCACTATGACTTCTTGCCACCAACCATTACGGCTTTTTCAGAGCGCTATCCTGACTACAAAAACTTTCGTATTTTTGAGTCTACTACAGTTCAAATCTTAGACGAAGTAGCCCAAGGACATAGTGAGATTGGGATTATCTACCTCAACAACCAAAATAAAAAGGGCATCATGCAACGGGTTGAAAAGCTTGGTTTAGAAGTTATTGAACTAATTCCTTTCCAGACTCACATTTATCTTCGTGAAGGACATCCTTTAGCACAGAAAGAGGAATTGGTCATGGAGGATTTAGCTGATTTACCAACAGTTCGCTTTACTCAGGAAAAGGACGAGTACCTATACTATTCAGAGAACTTTGTCGACACCAGCGCGAGCTCCCTGATGTTTAATGTGACGGACCGTGCTACCTTGAACGGTATTTTGGAGCGGACGGATGCTTATGCAACAGGTTCAGGATTTTTAGATAGCGACAGTGTTAATGGCATCACAGTCATTCGTCTCAAGGATAATCTAGATAACCGCATGGTCTATGTCAAACGGGAAGAAGTGGAGCTTAGTCAAGCTGGGACTCTTTTCGTTGAGGTTATGCAAGAATATTTTGATCAGAAGAGGAAATCATGAAAAAAAGAGGAATAGTGGCAGTCATTGTACTGCTTTTGATTGGGCTGGATCAGTGGGTTAAAGCCTATGTTCTCCAGCAGATTCCACTGGGTGAAGTGCGTTCGTGGATCCCCAATCTCGTTAGCTTGACTTATCTACAAAATAGAGGAGCAGCCTTCTCTATGTTACAAGACCAGCAGTGGTTTTTTGCTATCATTACCTTGGTCGTCATGGCTGGAGCCATTTGGTATCTACATAAACACATGGAGGATTCTCTCTGGCTAGTTTTTGGACTGACTTTGATCATCGCGGGAGGTCTGGGCAACTTTATCGACAGAATGAGTCAAGGTTTTGTGGTGGATATGTTTCACCTAGACTTTATCAACTTTGCGATTTTCAATGTTGCTGACAGCTATTTGACAGTTGGTGTCATTGTTTTATTGATTGCAATGCTTAAAGAGGAAGTAAATGGAAATAAAAATTGAAATTGGTGGACAACGTTTAGACAAGGCCCTGTCGGAACTGACAGAATTGTCACGCAGTCTCGCTAATGAACAAATCAAGGCTGGACAAGTTTTGGTTAATGGGCAAGTAAAGAAAGCAAAATACACTGTCCAAGAGGGGGATATCGTCACCTACCATGTGCCAGAACCAGAGGTTTTAGAGTATGTGGCTGAGGATATTCCGCTAGACATCATCTTCCAAGATGAGGATGTGGCTGTCGTCAACAAACCTCAGGGGATGGTGGTTCATCCCAGCGCAGGTCATACAAGTGGAACCTTGGTTAATGCCCTCATGTACCATATCAAGGATTTGTCAGGTATCAATGGCGTTCTTCGCCCAGGCATCGTTCACCGTATTGATAAGGACACGTCTGGTCTCCTTATGATTGCTAAGAATGATGAGGCCCACATGGCACTTGCCCAAGAACTAAAGGACAAGAAGTCTCTCCGCAAATACTGGGCGATTGTTCATGGCAATCTTCCCAATGATCGTGGTGTCATTGAAGCGCCGATTGGTCGTAGTGAAAAAGACCGTAAGAAACAGGCTGTGACTGCTAAAGGAAAGCCTGCAGTAACACGTTTTCACGTCTTGGAACGCTTTGGAGATTATACCTTAGTGGAGTTGCAACTGGAAACAGGGCGTACTCACCAAATTCGTGTTCATATGGCTTATATTGGCCATCCAGTCGCTGGGGATGAGGTCTATGGTCCACGCAAGACCTTGAAAGGACATGGACAATTCCTCCATGCTAAAACTCTAGGTTTTACCCATCCGAGAACAGGTGAGACCTTGGGGTTCACAGCAGATATTCCAGAGATTTTTAAAGAAACGCTGGAAAGATTGCGTAAAACTGAGAATAGATAAAAGAGTTGAGATACCTTGTCTCAACCTTTTTCATTTCAAGTCTTTTCTATTTTAAAGCATTCATGTTATAATGGATAAATATGAAGAATCGGAGTGAGAATATGAAGTACAAACGAATCGTCTTTAAGGTAGGGACTTCCTCCTTGACAAATGAAGACGGGAGTTTATCAAGGAGTAAAGTAAAGGCAATTACCCAGCAATTGGCTATGCTGCATGAGGCTGGACATGAGTTGATTTTAGTGTCATCTGGGGCAGTTGCCGCTGGATTTGGAGCTTTGGGTTTTAAAAAACGTCCAACCAAGATTGCAGATAAACAAGCTTCGGCTGCAGTTGGTCAAGGACTTTTGTTGGAGGAATATACAACTAACCTCCTCATGCGCCAAATCGTTTCTGCACAAATCTTGCTGACACAGGATGATTTTGTAGATAAACGTCGCTATAAGAACGCCCACCAGGCCTTGTCTGTATTGCTTCATCGTGGGGCAGTTCCTATCATTAACGAGAATGATAGCGTCGTTATTGATGAGCTCAAGGTTGGGGATAATGACACTCTAAGTGCCCAGGTAGCGGCGATGGTCCAAGCGGATCTTTTAGTTCTCTTGACGGATGTGGACGGCCTCTATACTGGCAATCCCAACTCAGATCCAAGAGCTAAACGCTTGGATAAAATTGAGACTATCAATCGTGAGATTATTGATATGGCTGGTGGAGCAGGTTCGTCTAATGGTACAGGTGGGATGTTGACAAAAATCAAAGCTGCAACTATTGCGACGGAATCAGGTGTTCCAGTCTATATTTGCTCCTCCATGAAATCAGATGCCCTGATTGAGGCAGCGGAGGAGACCAAGGATGGTTCCTTCTTTGTTGCGCAAGAGAAAGGCCTTCGTACCCAGAAACAATGGCTAGCCTTCTATGCTCAAAGTCAGGGAACGATTTGGGTAGATGGTGGGGCTGCAGAGGCACTTTCAAAAAACGGGAAAAGTCTCCTTTTATCAGGCGTTGTAGAAGTGGAAGGAAGCTTCTCTTACCACGATATTGTAACAGTGGCTGATAAAGAAACAGGTCAATCTCTTGGAAAGGGACGTGTCCAATTTGGCGTCTCAGCCCTAGAAGATATGCTCCGTTCTCAAAAAGCTAAGGGAGTCTTGATTCACCGTGATGACTGGATTTCCATTACTCCTGAAATCCAGTTGCTCTTTACAGAATTTTAGAGGTGAACTATGGTAAGTACACAAGAACAATTTGAACAGGTACAAGCTGTTAAGAAATCAATCAATACTGCTAGTGAAGTAGTGAAAAACCAAGCCTTGCTAGCCATGGCTGATCAGTTATTGGCAGCTACTGAGGAGATTCTAGAGGCCAATGCCCTCGATATGGCAGTGGCCAAGGGGAAAATTTCAGATGTCATGCTAGACCGTCTTTATTTGGATGAGGGACGTATAGAAGCGATGGCAAGAGGGATTCGTGAAGTGGTTGCTTTACCAGATCCTATCGGTGAAGTTCTAGAAACAAGTCAGCTTGAAAATGGCTTGGTTATTACCAAGAAACGTGTGGCCATGGGGGTTATTGGGATTATCTATGAAAGCCGTCCAAATGTGACGTCTGATGCGGCTGCTTTGGCTCTCAAGAGTGGGAATGCGGTCGTTCTTCGTAGTGGGAAGGACGCCTACCGAACTGCTCATGCTATTGTCACAGCTTTGAAGAAGGGCTTGGAGACGACTACTATTCATCCTGATGTGATTCAACTGGTGGAAGATACCCGTCGAGAAAGTAGCTATGCTATGATGAAGGCTAAGGGCTATCTAGACCTTCTCATTCCTCGTGGAGGGGCTGGCTTGATCAATGCTGTGGTTGAAAATGCTATCGTACCTGTTATCGAGACAGGAACTGGAATTGTTCATGTCTATGTGGATAAGGATGCCGATGAAGACAAGGCTCTATCTATCATCAACAATGCTAAAACCAGTCGTCCTTCTGTCTGCAATGCCATGGAGGTCTTGCTGGTTCATGAAGACAAGGCAGCACGTTTTCTTCCTCGCTTGGAGAAAGTGCTGGTTACAAGTCGGAAAGAAGCTGGACTGGAACCAATTCAATTCCGCCTAGATAGCACAGCAAGTCAGTTTCTTTCAGGTCGAGCAGCCGAGGCACAAGACTTTGACACCGAGTTTTTAGACTATATCCTAGCAGTTAAGATTGTGAGCAGTTTAGAAGAAGCAGTTGCCCATATTGAAGCCCACAGTACCCATCATTCGGATGCGATTGTGACGGAAAATGTTGAAACTGCGGCTTTCTTTACAGATCAAGTGGACTCAGCAGCGGTTTATGTCAATGCCTCAACGCGTTTCACTGATGGTGGGCAGTTTGGTCTTGGATGTGAGATGGGAATTTCTACTCAGAAACTGCACGCGCGTGGACCAATGGGCTTGAAAGAGTTAACCAGCTACAAGTATGTGGTTACTGGTGACGGACAGATAAGGGAGTAAGAGATGAAGATTGGATTTATCGGTTTGGGGAATATGGGTGCTAGCTTGGCTAAGGCTGTCTTGCAGGTCAGGTCGGGTGCTCAGATTCTCCTTGCCAATCGCAGTCAAGCAAAAGTAGATGCTTTCATCGCCAACTTCGGCGGTCAGGCTTCCAGTAATGAAGAAATTTTTGCAGAAGCAGATGTGATTTTTCTAGGAGTAAAGCCTGCTCAGTTTTCTGAACTGCTTTCTCAATACCAGACCATCCTTGAAAAGAGAGAGAGTCTTCTTTTGATTTCTATGGCGGCTGGATTGACTTTAGAAAAACTAGCGAGTCTTCTGCCAAGTCAACACCGAATCATTCGCATCATGCCCAATACTCCAGTGGCTATCGGCCAAGGAGTGATTAGTTATGCCATGTCAGCAAACTGTTGTGCTGAGGACAGGGAGCTCTTTTGTCAGCTTTTAGCCAAGGCTGGTCTTTTGGTTGAGCTGGGAGATGGCTTAATCGATGCGGCGACAGGTCTCGCAGGTTGTGGACCAGCTTTTGTCTATCTCTTTATCGAGGCTTTGGCAGATGCGGGTGTACAGACAGGATTGCCACGAGAAATGGCCTTGAAAATGGCAGCCCAAACAGTAGTCGGCGCTGGGCAAATGGTTCTCGAAAGCCAGCAACATCCTGGAGTTTTGAAAGACCAAGTTTGCAGCCCTGGAGGTTCGACTATCGCTGGTGTAGCCAGTCTGGAAGAACATGCCTTTAGAGGTACAGTTATGGAGGCAGTTCATCAAGCCTATAAACGAACACAAGAACTAGGTAATTAAGAGGTTGGATGACTCCCAACCTCTTTTATGGTCGATTGAATGGATAAGACGCAAAAAGATTTTCACAAATACCTATTTTTTTGATAGAATAGAAGGTAGAAAAAAAGAAATGAGTTAGACATGTCAAAAGGATTTTTAGTCTCTCTTGAGGGACCAGAGGGAGCAGGCAAGACCAGTGTTTTAGAGGCTCTACTCCCGATTTTAGAGGAAAAAGGAGTAGAAGTGCTGACGACACGTGAGCCTGGTGGAGTCTTGATTGGGGAGAAGATTCGTCAAGTGATTTTGGACCCAAGTCATACTCAGATGGATCCTAAAACAGAGCTCCTTCTCTATATTGCCAGTCGTAGACAGCACTTGGTGGAAAAAGTTCTGCCTGCTCTTGGAGCTGGTAAGTTGGTCATTATGGACCGCTTCATCGATAGTTCCGTTGCTTATCAGGGATTTGGCCGTGGCTTGGATATTGATGCCATTGATTGGCTCAATCATTTTGCGACAGATGGCCTCAAACCCGACTTGACACTCTATTTTGACATCGAGGTGGAAGAAGGATTGGCTCGTATTGCTGCTAATAGTGATCGTGAGGTCAATCGTTTGGACTTGGAAGGTTTAGACTTGCACAAAAAAGTTCGTCAAGGTTACCTTTCTCTACTGGAAAAAGAAGGAAATCGCATTGTCAAGATTGATGCGAGTCTTCCCTTGGAGCAAGTTGTGGATACAACCAAGGCGGTCTTGTTTGACAGAATGGGATTGGCTAAATGAAACAAGATCAACTAAAGGCTTGGCAACCAGACCAGTTTGACCGCTTTGTCCGTATTCTAGAACAAAACCAGCTCAATCACGCCTATCTCTTTTCAGGTTTCTTTGGAAGCTTGGAAATGGCGCAGTTTTTGGCTAAGAGCCTCTTTTGTACGGATAAAGTAGGCGTTCTACCATGTGAGAAATGCCGAAACTGCAAGCTGATTGAACAGGAAGAGTTTCCCGATGTCACCTTGATTAAGCCAGTCAATCAGGTCATTAAGACAGAACGCATTCGGGAATTGGTGGGACAGTTTTCCCAAGCAGGGATTGAAAGTCAGCAGCAGGTTTTTATTATCGAGCAGGCGGAGAAAATGCATCCCAACGCTGCTAACTCTCTGCTCAAGGTCATCGAAGAACCCCAGAGTGAGGTTTATATTTTCTTCTTGACCAGCGATGAGGAAAAAATTTTACCGACTATCCGTAGTCGGACCCAGATTTTCCACTTTAAAAAGCAAGAAGAAAAGCTCATCCATCAATTAGAACAAGCAGGTCTCGTTAAGAAAAAAGCGACTCTTTTAGCTCAGTTTAGTCAATCGCGTGCTGAAGCTGAAAAGTTGGCTAATCAGGCAAGTTTTTGGACCTTGGTAGATGAGAGTGAACGCCTGCTGACCTGGTTATTAGCTAAGAAAAAAGAAAGTTATCTCCAAGTTGCGAAATTAGCCAGCTTGGCAGATGACAAGGAAAAACAAGATCAGGTCTTGCGAATCCTCGAAGTTCTTTGTGGACAGGAACTCTTACAAGCAAGGATTCGACAGATTCTACAAGATTTGCTAGAAGCCAGAAAAATGTGGCTAGCTAATGTCAGCTTTCAAAATGCCATGGAATATCTGGTCTTGAAAGAAATATAAACTCAATGAATGATAAAGAAAGGAAAGGGCTGGTTTATGGATAAGAAAGAATTATTTGATGCGCTGGACGATTTTTCCCAACAGTTATTGGTGACCTTAGCCGATGTAGAGGCCATCAAGAAAAATCTCAAGAGTCTGGTAGAGGAAAATACAGCTCTTCGCTTGGAAAATAGTAAGTTGCGCGAACGCTTAGGTGAGGTGGAAGCAGATGCTCCCGTCAAGGCCAAGCATGTTCGTGAAAGCGTCCGTCGGATCTATAAGGACGGGTTTCACGTTTGTAATGATTTTTATGGACAACGCCGAGAGCAGGACGAGGAATGTATGTTCTGTGACGAGTTGTTGTACAGGGAGTAGGCATGCAGATTCAAAAAAGTTTTAAGGGGCAGTCTTCCTATGGCAAGCTTTACCTTGTAGCAACGCCGATTGGCAATCTAGACGATATGACCTTTCGTGCCATCCAGACCTTGAAAGAAGTGGACTGGATTGCTGCTGAGGACACGCGCAATACTGGTCTCTTGCTCAAGCATTTTGATATTTCGACAAAGCAGATCAGTTTTCATGAGCACAATGCCAAGGAAAAAATTCCTGATTTGATTGGTTTCCTGAAAGCAGGGCAAAGTATTGCTCAGGTCTCCGATGCCGGTCTGCCCAGTATCTCAGACCCTGGGCATGATTTAGTCAAGGCAGCCATCGAAGAAGAGATTGCAGTTGTCACAGTTCCAGGTGCCTCTGCAGGGATTTCTGCCTTGATTGCCAGTGGTTTGGCGCCACAACCACATATTTTTTATGGTTTCTTACCGAGAAAATCAGGCCAGCAAAAGCAATTTTTCGAAGCCAAAAAAGACTATCCAGAAACTCAAATTTTCTATGAATCGCCCCACCGTGTAGCGGATACGTTAGAAAATATGCTAGCAGTTTATGGTGACCGCTCGGTGGTCTTGGTTCGGGAATTGACTAAAATCTATGAAGAATACCAACGAGGAAAGATTTCAGAGCTACTAGAAAGTATTGCTGAAACGCCACTCAAGGGCGAATGCCTTCTCATCGTTGAAGGTGCCAGTCAGGATGTGGAGGAAAAGGACGAGGAGGACTTGTTTTCAGAAATCCAATCTCGTATCCAGCAAGGTGTGAAAAAAAATCAAGCTATAAAGGAAGTTGCAAAACTCTACCAGTGGAATAAAAGCCAGCTTTACGCTGCCTACCACGATTGGGAGGAAAATCAATAAAATGACTAAACAGGGCAGTTTTCCTTCTTCCCTTTTTTTGTTATACTAGTAAAAGAAAAATTAGAAAGATTTGTGGGTGTCAAATAGTCTAGTAGCTTGTTTTTATTTGGACTTAGTTTCCACCCAAAGAGGTATTAGTGTCGTGTCTCAATCTTATATCAATGTTATCGGAGCAGGTTTGGCAGGGTCTGAAGCAGCCTACCAAATCGCAGAACGTGGTATTCCAGTTAAACTCTATGAAATGCGTGGTGTCAAATCAACTCCTCAGCACAAAACAGACAATTTTGCTGAGTTAGTTTGTTCCAATTCTCTTCGTGGGGATGCCCTGACAAATGCTGTTGGGCTCCTCAAGGAAGAAATGCGTCGCTTGGGTTCTGTTATCTTGGAATCAGCAGAAGCTACACGTGTTCCTGCAGGCGGAGCCCTTGCGGTGGACCGTGATGGTTTCTCTCAAATGGTGACTGAAAAAGTGGCCAATCATCCCTTGATTGAAGTGGTTCGTGATGAAATTACAGAATTGCCAACGGATGTTATTACAGTTGTCGCTACTGGTCCTTTAACCAGCGATGCCCTAGCTGAAAAGATTCATGCCCTTAATGACGGCGATGGTTTCTATTTCTACGACGCGGCGGCGCCGATTATCGATGTCAACACCATCGATATGAGCAAGGTCTATCTCAAATCTCGTTATGACAAGGGAGAGGCGGCCTACCTCAACGCTCCAATGACCAAACAAGAATTTATGGATTTCCATGAAGCCTTGGTCAATGCGGAAGAAGCACCGCTCAATTCGTTTGAAAAAGAAAAGTACTTTGAAGGTTGTATGCCTATCGAAGTCATGGCTAAGCGTGGCATTAAAACCATGCTTTATGGTCCGATGAAACCAGTCGGTTTGGAGTATCCAGACGACTACACAGGCCCTCGTGACGGGGAGTTTAAAACACCGTATGCAGTTGTCCAGCTTCGTCAGGACAATGCGGCTGGTAGTCTCTACAATATCGTCGGTTTCCAAACCCACCTCAAATGGGGAGAACAAAAGCGTGTCTTCCAAATGATTCCTGGTCTTGAAAATGCTGAGTTTGTTCGTTATGGGGTTATGCACCGCAATTCTTACATGGATTCGCCAAATCTTCTCGAGCAAACCTATCGTTCTAAGAAACAGCCCAACCTCTTCTTTGCTGGTCAAATGACGGGTGTGGAAGGCTATGTTGAGTCAGCAGCTTCAGGATTGGTTGCTGGAATAAATGCCGCTCGTCTCTTCAAAGGAGAAAGTGAAGCTATTTTCCCAGAGACGACGGCTATCGGAAGCTTAGCTCATTACATCACCCATGCGGACAGTAAGCATTTCCAACCGATGAATGTCAACTTCGGGATTATCAAGGAGTTAGAAGGCGAGCGTATCCGTGATAAGAAGGCTCGTTATGAAAAAATTGCAGAGCGTGCTCTTGCTGACTTAGAAGAATTTTTAACTGTCTAATTTTTTTGAAAGAATTGCTCATGATACTATAAAAATCTTAGAAATTGTGATAAAATAGGTAGGATAAAAAAAGGAGAGTAAAAATGGCGAACCCCAAGTATAATCGTATTTTAATCAAGTTATCAGGTGAAGCCCTTGCCGGCGAACGTGGCGTAGGGATTGATATCCAAACAGTTCAAAAAATTGCAAAAGAGATTCAAGAAGTTCATAGTCTAGGGATCGAAATTGCCCTTGTAATTGGTGGAGGAAATCTCTGGCGTGGAGAACCTGCTGCAGAAGCAGGAATGGACCGTGTTCAGGCAGATTACACTGGAATGCTTGGGACCGTGATGAATGCTCTTGTGATGGCAGATTCATTGCAGCAAGTTGGTGTCGATACGCGTGTGCAAACTGCCATTGCCATGCAACAAGTGGCAGAACCTTATGTACGTGGACGTGCTCTTCGCCACCTTGAAAAAGGCCGCATCGTTATCTTTGGTGCTGGGATTGGTTCACCTTACTTCTCAACAGATACAACAGCAGCCCTTCGTGCAGCTGAAATCGAAGCGGATGCCATTCTGATGGCTAAAAACGGTGTTGATGGTGTTTACAATGCCGATCCTAAGAAAGATAAGACAGCCGTTAAGTTTGAAGAATTGACACACCGTGATGTTATCAATAAAGGTCTTCGTATCATGGACTCAACTGCTTCAACCCTCTCAATGGATAACGACATTGATTTGGTCGTCTTCAATATGAATCAACCAGGTAACATCAAACGTGTCGTCTTTGGTGAAAATATCGGAACAACAGTTTCAAACAATATCGAAGAAAAGGAATAAGAAAATTATGGCTAACGCAATTGTAGAAAAAGCTAAAGAGAGAATGACCCAGTCTCACCAATCACTTGCTCGTGAATTTGGTGGTATCCGTGCCGGTCGTGCTAACGCAAGCCTGCTAGACCGTATCCACGTAGAATACTATGGAGTCGAAACTCCTCTTAACCAAATCGCTTCAATCACTATTCCCGAAGCGCGTGTTTTGTTGGTAACGCCATTTGACAAGTCTTCATTGAAAGACATCGAACGTGCCTTGAACGCTTCTGATCTTGGTATTACACCAGCTAACGATGGTTCTGTTATTCGCTTGGTAATCCCAGCTCTTACAGAAGAAACTCGTCGTGATCTCGCTAAAGAAGTGAAAAAAGTTGGTGAAAATGCTAAAGTAGCTGTCCGTAACATCCGTCGCGACGCTATGGATGAAGCCAAGAAACAAGAAAAAGCAAAAGAAATCACTGAAGACGAATTGAAAACTCTTGAAAAAGATATTCAAAAAGTAACAGACGACGCTGTGAAACACATTGACGACATGACTGCCAATAAAGAAAAAGAAATCTTGGAAGTCTAAAAATAAACAGAAAAACTCAGTTAGCATTGCTGGCTGAGTTTTATTCGAAAGAAGGAAATATGAATACAAATCTTGCAAGTTTTATCGTTGGACTCATCATCGATGAAAATGACCGTTTTTACTTTGTGCAAAAGGATGGTCAGACCTATGCACTTGCCAAGGAAGAAGGTCAACATACAGTAGGGGATACGGTCAAAGGTTTTGCCTACACGGATATGAAGCAAAAACTACGTCTGACAACCTTAGAAGTGACTGCCACTCAGGACCAATTTGGATGGGGAACGGTAACAGAAGTTCGTAAGGACTTGGGTGTTTTTGTCGATACCGGTCTACCTGATAAAGAAATCGTTGTGTCACTCGATATCCTCCCTGAGCTCAAGGAACTCTGGCCAAAGAAGGGGGATAAACTCTACATCCGTCTCGAAGTGGACAAGAAAGACCGTATCTGGGGACTCTTGGCTTATCAAGAAGATTTCCAACGTCTGGCTCGTCCTGCCTACAACAACATGCAGAACCAAAACTGGCCAGCCATTGTTTACCGCCTCAAGCTATCGGGAACTTTTGTTTACCTACCAGAGAATAACATGCTTGGTTTTATCCATCCCAGCGAGCGCTATGCAGAGCCACGTTTAGGACAAGTGTTAGATGCGCGTGTGATTGGTTTCCGCGAGGTTGACCGCACTCTTAATCTTTCTCTCAAACCGCGTTCTTTTGAGATGTTGGAAAATGATGCCCAGATGATTTTGACCTACTTGGAAAGCAATGGTGGCTTCATGACCCTGAATGACAAGTCAGCGCCAGATGATATCAAGGCAACCTTTGGCATTTCTAAAGGTCAGTTCAAGAAAGCACTCGGTGGCTTGATGAAGGCTGGTAAAATCAAGCAAGACCAGTTTGGGACAGAGTTGATTTAGGCCTTATAGACATGATGAAGAAACTTGAAGAAATGAGTTTAGAGGAACTCTGGCAACTTTTTCCTATTTTTCTAGTAGAGCACAAGTCAGAGTGGAAAGACTGGTATGAATCGGAAAAAACAAGTCTGAAAAAAATACTGGGTGCAAATGTTATTCAAAGAATAGAACATATCGGTAGCACTGCTATCCCTAATATTTGGGCCAAAAATATCGTTGATATTCTGCTAGAAGTAGGTAAAATAGAGGATTTAGCAAGAGTTAGGGATTTATTGGTGAAGAATGGGTGGCTAGTGATGTCGGAGAGTCCTAACAGGATTTCGCTAAATAAAGGATATACAGAGCAGGGATTTGCTGAGAAAGTTTTTCATTTACATTTGCGAATGACAGGAGATCATGACGAGATTTATTTTAGAGATTATCTCTGCCAGCATCCAGATATTGCCCAAGCGTATCAGGAATTAAAACTAAGTTTGTGGAACAAATTTGAACACAATCGAGATGCCTATACTGATGCTAAAACAGATTTTATAAACCACTACGTTTCAGAGGCTAAGTCCAGTAATTTTCAAGAATCAGAAAAGTGTCATCAAAAAAATCTTGATAGGAGAAAGAATTGAGAAAATCATTTTACACTTGGCTCATGACTGAGCGCAATCCTAAAAGTAATAGTCCCAAAGCCATTTTGGCAGACCTCGCTTTTGAGGAGTCAGCCTTCCCAAAACACACGGATGATTTTGATGAGGTGAGTCGCTTTTTGGAGGAGCATGCCAGTTTCTCTTTTAACCTAGGAGATTTTGATGCCATCTGGCAAGAATACTTAGAACACTAGAGACAATGAGATGAGGCTAGTATTTTATTGTTCTCTTTGCTATAATATAAAGAAATAAACGGATTAGAGAGGTTCTTTATTTGAAGGAACATTCAATAGACATTCAACTGAGTCATCCAGATGACTTGTTCCATCTTTTTGGATCCAACGAGCGCCATCTTCGTTTGATGGAAGAAGAGCTCGATGTGGTGATTCATGCCCGTACGGAGATTGTCCAGGTTTTGGGCGAAGAGACTGCCTGTGAGGAAGCCCGTCAGGTTATTCAGGCTTTGATGGTCTTGGTGAATCGGGGGATGACCGTTGGCACGCCAGATGTGGTGACTGCGATTAGCATGGTCAAAAACGATGAAATCGACAAGTTTGTCGCCCTTTACGAAGAAGAAATTATCAAAGACAATACTGGGAAACCGATCCGTGTCAAAACCTTGGGTCAAAAGCTTTATGTGGACAGTGTCAAACAGCATGATGTGACCTTTGGAATCGGACCTGCAGGGACAGGGAAGACCTTTCTTGCAGTGACCTTGGCAGTGACAGCTCTTAAACGTGGGCAAGTCAAGCGGATTATCCTTACTCGTCCAGCAGTGGAAGCAGGTGAGAGTCTAGGATTTCTTCCGGGTGATCTTAAGGAGAAGGTGGATCCTTATCTTCGACCAGTTTATGATGCCTTGTATCAGATTCTCGGCAAAGACCAAACGACTCGTCTTATGGAGCGTGAAATTATCGAAATAGCGCCTCTTGCCTACATGCGTGGGCGGACCTTGGATGATGCCTTTGTCATTCTCGATGAAGCACAAAATACGACCATCATGCAGATGAAGATGTTCTTGACTCGTTTAGGATTTAATTCGAAGATGATTGTCAATGGAGATATCAGTCAGATTGACCTGCCACGTAACGTCAAGTCCGGTTTGATTGATGCCCAAGAAAAGCTCAAGAACATTCACCAAATCGACTTTGTTCATTTTTCAGCCAAGGATGTGGTTCGCCATCCAGTTGTCGCTCAGATTATCCGAGCTTATGAACCAGCTTCAGTTAAAAATGAAGAAAAGAAGGAAGAAACAGAATAGCAAAAAAGCAGTTCAGATGTGAACTGCTTTTTTTTAATGAGTGTCTAGCTTTAAACAAGTTCGTCGATAGACGTGTGCTCTTTAGCGAGGCCTTGAGCAACTGGGAGGCTAGTTAAGTAACCTTTATAAGTGGTCACACCTTGACGCAAGCCTTCATCTTCAGCAATTGCTTGTGTGAATCCTTTGCCAGCCAATGCCTCGATATAAGGAAGAGTGACATTGGTTAGGGCGATAGTAGAAGTACGGGCGACCGCACCAGGGATATTGGCAACGGCATAGTGGAGAACACCGTATTTTTCATAGACAGGTTCATCGTGTGTTGTCACACGGTCAGCTGTCTCGATAACGCCACCTTGGTCAACGGCAACGTCAACAATGACAGAGCCTGGACGCATTTGTTTGACCATCTCATCTGTCACCAATTTCGGTGCTTTGGCACCAGGGATGAGAACTGCACCAATCACCACATCAGCATCTCTCACACTTGCTTCGATGTTGAATGAATTAGACATAAGAGTTTGGATTTGGTTTCCAAAGACTTCTTCTAGAACTGAGAGACGCTTAGCGCTGATATCTAAAATAGTCACTTGAGCACCAAGACCAAGGGCAATGCGGGCAGCATGTGTACCGACGACACCACCACCGATGATGGTTACTTTTCCTTTTGGAACACCTGGTACACCACCTAGTAGGACACCAGAACCACCAGCTTGCTTAGTAAGGAAGTGAGCTCCGATTTGAACAGCCATACGACCTGCAACCTCACTCATAGGAACGAGGAGCGGTAGTTGTCCTTGATTGTCACGAACAGTTTCATAGGCAATTCCTGTTGTTTTGGCTGCTAACATAGCTTCTGCTAATTCTGGCGCAGCGGCCATGTGCAAGTAGGTGAAGAGAAGAAGATCGTCGCGCAGATAACCATATTCAGAAGCTAGTGGCTCTTTTACTTTCACGACTAACTCGGCAGCCCAGGCTTCAGCAGCAGTAGCGACAATCTCAGCTCCTTGCTTTTGATAGTCCGCATCAGTAAATCCTGAACCGAGACCAGCATTTGTTTCGATGAGGACGCGATGTCCACGGCTGACTAAACTGTGGACGCCAGCAGGAGTGAGGGCAACGCGGTTTTCGTTATTTTTAATTTCTTTTGGAATTCCGATTAACATAGAGATAACCTACCTTTCAATTGACGGGATTGTTTTAGTTGTCACATTCCAGTTCATAAATCAAAAATGTGATGGTTTTATTGTATATGAAACCGCTTCAAAAATCAAGAAAAACTTGTCATCCAAATTTATTTATGCTAGACTAGTGAGAATCAAACTCTAATGGAGGGAAAAGTATGGAATCAATATTTGTGAAATTTGCCCAGTATCCATCTATAGAAACGGAGCGTTTGTTGCTCCGACCTGTAACCTTGGACGATGCAGAAGCTATGTTTGAGTATGCCTCAGACAGAGAAAATACACGCTACACTTTTCCAACAAATCAAAGCTTAGAAGAAACCAAGAACAACATTGCTCAGTTCTACTTGGCTAATCCCTTGGGACGCTGGGGGATCGAGCTAAAAAGCAATGGTCAGTTTATTGGAACCATTGACTTGCACAAGATTGATCCTATTCTTAAGAAGGCAGCTATTGGTTACATTATCAACCAAAAGTATTGGAATCAAGGATTGACGACAGAAGCCAATCGTGCCGTGATTGAGCTGGCTTTTGAGAAGATTGGAATGCACAAGTTGACTGCCCTTCATGACAAAGACAATCCCGCATCAGGAAAGGTCATGGAGAAATCAGGTATGCGCTTTTCCCACGAAGAACCCTATGCCAGAATGGATAATAAAGAACCAGGACGAATCGTTACAAGAGTTCATTATGTCTTGACCAAGGAAGACTATTTTGCAAATAAATAAGCAGTTGAAAAGAAATTTTCAGCTGTTTTTTTCTTTCTCTTGCGAATAACTTAAGAGAGGAGAAAATATGGAAGCAATTATCGAGAAAATCAAAGAGTATAAAATCATTGTCATTTGTGCTATTTTAGGTTTGGCCTTGGGCGGATTTTTCCTACTAAAGCCAACTTCACAAACACCCGTCAAAGAAAAGAATTTGCAAGCTGAAGTCTCGGCCGTTTCAAAGGATTCATCGTCTGAAAAGGAAGTCAAGAAGGAAGAAAAGGAAGAGTCTGCTGAACAAGATCTGATCACAGTGGATGTCAAAGGTGCTGTTAAATCGCCAGGGATTTATGATTTACCAGTAGGGAGTCGTGTTCATGATGCTGTTCAGAAAGCTGGTGGATTGACAGAGGAAGCAGATAGTAAGTCGCTTAATCTCGCTCAGAAAGTCAGTGACGAGGCTCTTGTCTATGTTCCAACTAAGGGAGAAGAAGCGGCTAGTCAGCAGGCTGCCTCTGGAACGACTCCTTCGACAAGTAAAGAAAAGAAGGTCAATCTCAATAAAGCTAGTCTGGAAGAACTAAAGCAGGTCAAAGGCTTGGGAGGAAAACGAGCTCAGGATATTATCGACCATCGTGAGGCAAATGGCAAATTCAAGTCGGTAGATGAATTAAAGAAGGTCTCTGGCATTGGCGCTAAGACCATAGAAAAGCTAAAAGATTATGTCACAGTGGATTAAGAATTTCCCTATCCCCCTAATCTATCTGAGCTTTCTGTTACTCTGGCTTTACTATGCCATTTTTGGAGTGTCCTATCTCGCACTGCTAGGTTTTGTTTTTTTGCTCTTCTGCCTCTTTTTCCAATTTCCATGGAAATCTGCTGGAAAAGTTTTAGCGATTTGTGGAGTTTTTGGATTTTGGTTTTTGTTTCAAAATTGGCAACAGACACAAGCAAGTCAAAACCTAGTAGATTCTGTTGAAAGGGTACGGATTTTGCCTGACACTATTAAGGTCAATGGAGACAGTCTGTCCTTTCGGGGCAAGGCTGACGGCCGTACCTTCCAAGTTTACTATAAACTCCAGTCTGAGGAGGAAAAAGAGCTCTTTCAAGCCTTAACAGATCTTCACGAGATAGAGCTAGAAGGGAAAGTTTCAGATCCTGAAGGGCAGAGAAATTTTGGTGGATTTGACTACCAAGCCTATCTAAAGACCCAGGGGATTTATCAGACACTGACTATCAAGAGCATCCAGTCACTTAAACAGGTTAGCAGTTGGAATATAGGAGAAAATCTGTCCAGTTTACGTCGAAAGGCTGTAGTTTGGATTAAGATGCACTTTCCAGATCCTATGCGCAACTATATGACAGGTCTTCTTTTCGGACATCTAGATACTGATTTTGAGGAGATGAATGAGCTCTATTCCAGTCTTGGAATTATCCATCTCTTTGCTCTGTCGGGTATGCAGGTAGGCTTTTTCATGGATGCCTTTAAGAAACTCCTCTTGCGATTGGGCTTAACTCAAGAAAAGTTGAAGTGGCTAACTTATCCCTTTTCTCTTATCTATGCAGGTCTGACAGGATTTTCAGCATCTGTTATTCGCAGTCTCTTGCAAAAGTTACTGGCCCAACATGGTGTTAAGGGTTTGGATAATTTTGCCTTGACGATCCTTGTCCTCTTTATCATCATGCCTAACTTTTTCCTAACTGCAGGAGGGGTCTTATCCTGCGCTTACGCTTTTATCTTGACCATGACTAGTAAAGAAGACGATGGGCTCAAGGCTGTTGCTGGAGAAAGTCTGGTCATTTCCTTGGGAATATTGCCCATTTTATCCTTTTATTTTGCAGAATTTCAGCCTTGGTCTATTCTTTTGACCTTTGTCTTTTCCTTTCTGTTTGATGTGGTCTTCTTACCGCTTTTGTCCATCTTATTCATTCTGTCTTTTATTTACCCAGTCACTCAGTTTAACTTTGTCTTTGAGTGGTTGGAGAACATCATTCGCTTGGTATCGCAGCTGGCAAGTAGGCCCCTGGTCTTTGGTCAACCCAACGCATGGCTGTTGATTCTACTGTTAGTTTCATTAGCCTTAGTCTATGACATGAGGAAAAACATTAAAAGACTAGCAGGATTTAGTCTCTTTATTGTGGGTCTCTTTTTCCTGACCAAGCATCCGCTGGAAAATGAAATCACTATGTTGGATGTGGGGCAAGGAGAAAGTATTTTCCTACGGGATATGACTGGTAAAACTATTCTCATAGATGTAGGTGGTAAGGCAGAATCTGATAAGAAAATCGAGGCTTGGCAAGAAAAGTCGACGACCAGCAATGCCCAGCGTACCTTGATTCCCTATCTAAAAAGTCGAGGAGTAGACAAGATTGACCAGCTGATTTTGACAAATACAGATAAGGAGCATATTGGCGATTTGCTGGAGGTGACCAAGGCTTTCCATGTCGGGGAGATTTTAGTATCAAAAGGAAGTTTGACACAGAAGGAATTTGTATCAGAACTAGAAGCAAGCCAAACCAAGGTACGCAGTGTGACAGCAGGGGAAAACTTGCCGATTTTTGGCAGTTACTTAGAACTTCTATCTCCAAGGCAGATTGGAGATGGGGATCGTGATGGTTCCCTGATTCTTTATGGGAAACTTTTGGATAAGCACTTTCTCTTCACAGGAAATTTGAAAGAGAAGGGAGAGAAGGATCTTCTAAAGCAATACCCTGATTTAGAGGTGGATGTCTTGAAAGCAGGCCAGCATGGTGCTAAAACATCATCAAATCCAGCTTTTCTAGAAAAACTCAACCCAGAGATTACTCTCATTTCAGTGGGTAAGAACAATCGTGCCAAACTCCCCCATCAGGAAACCTTGACACGACTAGAATCCATCAAGAGTAAGATTTATCGAACTGACCAGCAAGGAGCTATCCGCTTTAAAGGATGGAATAGTTGGCGAATTGAAACGGTTCGATAAAATAGACAAACTTTTCGAAAAATTGACTTTTTATCTTGACAAGGAATAGAAAACTTGGTATCATATAAAAGTTGAGAAAAGCAGAAGTGAGAGCTTCTCGCCTTGTGACATCAAGTTGCCTGGCCCTACGGATGAAAAGTTTCTAAGAAACGCTATCATAACGTGCGGGCTTGTATCATTACGAGTCCGCTATTGTTTTTCTCTAATAATAAAAAAGAGGTGAAAACCATAGCAAAGCAAGACTTATTCATCAATGATGAAATTCGTGTACGTGAAGTTCGCTTGATCGGTCTTGAGGGAGAACAGCTAGGCATCAAGCCACTCAGCGAAGCGCAAGCATTGGCTGATAGTGCGAATGTTGACTTAGTTTTAATTCAACCCCAAGCAAAACCGCCTGTTGCTAAAATTATGGACTACGGTAAGTTCAAATTTGAGTACCAGAAAAAGCAAAAAGAACAACGTAAAAAACAAAGTGTTGTTACTGTGAAAGAAGTTCGTCTGAGTCCAACTATTGACAAAGGTGACTTTGACACAAAACTTCGCAATGCACGCAAGTTCCTTGAAAAAGGAAATAAAGTTAAGGTATCCATTCGCTTTAAAGGGCGTATGATCACCCATAAAGAGATTGGTGCAAAAGTTTTAGCCGAGTTTGCTGAAGCAACACAAGATATTGCAATCATCGAACAACGAGCTAAGATGGATGGACGCCAAATGTTCATGCAGTTGGCGCCAGCAACTGACAAAAAATAATTGTCAGAAAGTTAAATAAAGGAGAAAAAATCATGCCAAAACAAAAAACACACCGCGCATCAGCTAAACGTTTCAAACGTACAGGTTCTGGTGGACTTAAACGTTTCCGTGCTTACACTTCTCACCGTTTCCACGGAAAAACTAAGAAACAACGTCGTCATCTTCGTAAAGCATCTATGGTGCATTCAGGAGATTTCAAACGTATCAAAGCAATGCTTACTCGCTTGAAATAATAGCCTAACAGTAAGTAAACAATTCTAGGAAATATTTGGAGGAAATAAAACATGGCACGTGTTAAAGGTGGCGTTGTATCACGCAAACGTCGTAAACGTATTCTTAAATTAGCAAAAGGTTACTATGGAGCTAAACACATCTTGTTCCGTACTGCAAAAGAACAAGTAATGAACTCTTACTACTATGCATACCGTGACCGTCGTCAGAAAAAACGTGACTTCCGTAAATTGTGGATCACTCGTATCAATGCGGCAGCTCGTTTGAACGGACTTTCATACTCACAATTGATGCATGGTTTGAAATTGGCTGAAATCGAAGTTAACCGTAAAATGCTTGCTGACTTGGCTGTTAACGATGCAGCAGCTTTCACAGCTCTTGCAGATGCAGCTAAAGCAAAACTTGGTAAATAATGACAACTGTTTCATTCTTACTCTCGTGGTTTTTACCGCAAGAGTAGGGTGAAACTTTTTTATTTACCATAAATGATTTTCTATTCTAAAGAGTAAATCACAGATTTTTTCAAAGAAAATAGGATATTTCTTGTATAATAGGAATATCTAAAAGATTTGGAGTTAGAAGAAGATGATAGTAGGTATTGATTTAGGAACGACTAATTCTTTAGTAGGGGTATACCAAGATGGCCAGGTTAAGCTGATTCCCAATGCTTTTGGTGAGTATTTAACTCCTTCTGTTGTGGCTTTAGATGACAATGATGAGATTATAGTTGGAAAAATTGCCAAGGAACGCTTGGTGACCCACCCAGATAAGACGGTTTCTCAGTTCAAGCGTTTTATGGGGACCAAGCATGAATTGACACTAGGAAATCGAGCATATAAGGCTGAAGAATTAAGCTCTTTTATCATTCGAAAGTTGGTAGACGATGCAGAGACTTATCTTGGAGAAAAGGTCGAGGAAGTGATTGTTAGTGTTCCAGCCTATTTCAATGATGCTCAACGTTATGCGACCAAACTAGCAGGGAAATTTGCTGGAGTTCAGATTGATCGGATTATCAATGAACCTTCCGCAGCGGCTCTTGCTAAAAGATCTGTGGTAAACCAAGAAGATCAATCTTTTATTGTGGTCGATTTTGGTGGTGGTACTCTGGATATTTCAGTTGTGGAGCTTTTTGATAATATCGTCGAAATCGTGTCGATCGCAGGGGACAATCGTTTGGGAGGAGAAGACTTCACTTCGGCTATTGCTGAGGAATTTTTAGTCTCCAATCAATTAACCAAGGATTCGATTTCCCGAGAATTTTATAGCAAAATTCTGGTACAGGCTGAAAAGACTAAGCTAGAACTCAATAGTAAAGAAGAAGTGAAGATGACAGTTCTGAACCAAGATCAGGAATACACTCTAGACTTGAGCTACCAGCGTTTTTATGAGCTTTGTCAACCTCTGCTAGCCCGTGTTAAGGCTGTTTTGGACCGTGCCTTAATGGACGCACGCTATAGCTATGTATCATCAGATAACTTTGTTCTTGTTGGGGGGACTTCGAAACTCCGCTTGGTTCAGGACTTTTTATCCTACTGTATCAATCAAGTGGTGCAGGTTTCGGATGATCCTGATCGGATGATTGCGAGAGGTTGTGCACTTCTAGCAGGTATCAAAGAACGCCAGGGTGAGATACGAGATTTATTACTGTCTGATATTTGTCCTTTTACACTGGGGATTGAGATAGTTGGAGACCGTTTTTCGCCGATTATTGAGCGAAATTCTACCCTACCTGCTTCACGCATCGAGCAGTACTATACGGCTGAATTGGGACAGAGCCAAGTCAAGATAAAGGTCTATCAAGGTGAGATGATGAAGGCATCACAAAACCTGTTTCTAGGAGAATTAGAAGTTCCCGTCCCTGTTAATACTAGAGTAAATGAAAGTTTCACAGTTCGATTTACCTATGATTTAAATGGAATTTTGGATGTCGAAGTGAAAATTGATTCAACACAGGAAGTCTTTAGTCATGTTATTCTCCAAGATAGTGTTACTCTTACAGAAAAGGAAATCAAGGCTAAGCAAGCAGAGTTGACTCGCTATAAGATCAATGCTCAAGAAACAGAGGTTTATCGTTTCTTGATTGAAAAAGCGAATCGTGTGTACAGTATGCTCTTGGGGAGAAGAAGAGATGAGCTAATGGCTGAAACTAGACGATTTGAAGAAGAGGTCAGTCAAGCATCTGTGTATCATTTGCCAAAACTCTATCAATCATTTTCAAACTATCTAGACTTCCTAGAGCGAGGACTGTAAAAGAGGAGACCTTATGAATATATGGGAAACTTTAGGGATAGAGCCAACGACTGACGTCAAGCTTATTAGAAGGCGTTATGCTGAACTGGTTCGGCTCTATCACCCAGAAGACCAACCAGAAATTTACCAAGAAATTGTTGAAGCTTACCAAAAAGCCTTGACTTATGCGAGGTCTAGAAACACAAGACCAGAAAATAGTTTAAGAAAAGCGAGTGACTCTCAAGAAGCTACTGAACTTGAAGAAGAGGCGAATGGAAAGCCTAACTCTAGTCTCGACTTTGAAACCTTGACTGAGGAAACGAAGACTGAGAACGAAGAGTCTGAAAGATCTAGTCTTGATTTCAGTGATTATCAGCAATCAACTGATAAAACCAGCGATTCCTTTAACTTTGAAACCTTTAAAGCGGAAGAGGATGAGCAAAAGTCCACCCTTGACTTTAGTGACTATGATGAGGAAGTTCAGCTAAATGGAGATTCTGAAGAAAGAGCTAAGAATACCCTCAACTTTGAAACGTTTGGTGACGAAGAGAACCAGGGGCAAGAAGGATTAACAAGGTCTACTCTTGACTTTAGCGGTTATAATGAAGAAACTTATCTGATCCGAAATGCGATTGAAAGTATTGTTAAAAATGATGATTACAGTCCAGAAGAACAAGAGCATCTATGGCGTCAGTTCTTTCATCAGTATCAGTATGATATGGACATTGTTCAATCCGTTTTAGAGAAAATGGATGTTTATATTTTTAACAAACCGGAGCAATTCTCTATCCTCATTCCCTTGCTAGAAGACTATATACCTGACTTTAAGTACTGGAGCTATTACTATAAACTGAAGTATTGGAAAGTTAAAAGAGCTATAGCAGAAGAGGAAGGCAGTTCGCTTGAAAGCGCACATGAAGCCACTGAAGAATTCTATTATTCTTATAAACTTTGCCAAGAAATTCTCCATGATTTTAACAAAGCAAATCAATTGAGCTCTTGGATAGAATTTTTCAAGCACCCCTATCTGAGCTTTATGGTCTTGGATCAAGTAAATCAGAATCGTCAAATAATCAAGAGCGTTCCTGTTTTAAGCTATATCCTTGAAAAAAACCGACAAGTCATATTTGAAGAGGATTATCCACTCTTGAATGACTTGGCTGATTACTTAGAAGAAGTAAAAGAGGAGCTGGGAGAAAACGTTGACTTTAGTCACTACTCTCTAGATAATCCAGATGAAGTTGAGGCAGCCTTCTATGAGTTGCTCCATGCTCGCTATCAAGACGAGTACAAACTGTTACGTGATTGGCAATATCTTTTTGAAACAGTTAAGGATCATACTCTCCTACTTGATTTGTTAGAAAAGGTGGACGTCTATCCTTTAACCAATGCGAAAGTGTTAGCCCTCGTTCTCCAATTTGTGGAGCGTTATAGTGATGAGGAATCAAATCCTTACCTGAAGAAACTCCATTTCTGGAAGAGTATCCATTCCTATCCTTCAGTGGTAGAGGAGTATGAACTAGACAAAAAGGAAAATTTTGATTACTGGTACAATGAAGGTTATCTCTATATGGATAAGCTCACCAAGAGCGATGAAGATATCAATGATTGGGAGAAGTGGAGAAGCTACTTTAAAGGAAGACCACGCATTCTAACGATTTTACTCCAACAGATCTATAAGGAGTACCATCGGTTTACAGACGGCGAGCTCCTGAGATATGTTTTGGCTCCTTTTCCTACTTCTAAAATGGCTCCCCAAATGATGACGGAGGAGACAGACCAGAAACTAGAAGAGATGACGACTTATGCCTATGAACTTAGTCATCCGAAGGCCAAGCTCTCTTATTTGGATTGGAAAAAAAGACAGGTATTTAATAATAAGTTTCTTCAGATTTTCTCTGGTCTCTTTACGATTGTAAGTTTGATACTCAGTATTATAGAGCGACCAGGTTATAATTCATGGGTTCATGCTGGCATGTTTTCACTCTTTTACGTCTATATGCTAAAATTAAGGAAAACACCGATTGAGGAGGGAGTGACTGCTAGAGGAGAAAAACGGAAATTCTACTACAGCCCCCATCCATGGTTCCTACTAATCTTGCTATTGACCCTCGTCATTCCATCCTTACCGTTTGGCCTCATCGGTGCCCTTATGTTCATTACATTTTTCAGCTTCATCGATGGTTTCCAAGTGAGTCAGGGGCTGAAATGGGATTATTCTTTGGATAAGCTGATTCCTATCGGTATCTTTCTTTCTGCTGGCTTTTTTTCTGCTTTGGCAAATCAAAGCCAGACTATTTCAGGAGTTGCCATAGCTTACTTCCATATTTTTGCAATCCTTGTGATTTGCTTGTCTTTTACAAGATTTAGTCCTGGATTTCCACCATCTCTGAAGAAAATTTTCATACCAGCAATCTTGGGAATTCTACTCTTTCAAACGTTGCCATATATTCACAGCCGTTTAGATATCTTTGATCCAACTATTCTACGAAATGAAACTCTGGCCATAACCGTTATCCTCTTGTTAAATGGAATCGCCTTGTCTTATTTTACAAAGGAACAAAGCTTCATGATTGGTGTGAAGAAGGTCTTTATGATTTATGGATTGCAAATATTTATTTTCCTAAGAAGACTGTTCCGAATCCTATTTGCACCAAATTCAGTTTTCGGTAATAACTATCATCACAAAGACTTACTAATCATGAACAGTGAATTTACGTTCTACTTCCTCGAAGGACTTTTTGTCCTTATCATGCTTTTCCTTATTCGTAATATACGCAAGGAAAACCGCAAAAGTTCTGCATAGAATGAAATCGTAGAGAAGAGGACTCTAGTTCAAGTTCCTAGTAAATTTTTCTGAATAAAGGTATAATGGAACTATTCAAATGAAAGAGGTAATGAAAATGGCTTCAAAAATGTTACATACTTGCTTGCGAGTAGAAAACCTTGAAAAATCAATTGCATTCTATCAAGATGCTTTTGGTTTTAAAGAGTTGCGTCGTAAGGATTTTCCAGATTATGCTTTCACGATTGTCTATCTAGGACTTGACGGTGATGACTACGAGTTGGAATTGACCTATAACTATGACCACGGCCCTTATGTTGTAGGAGACGGCTTTGCCCATATTGCCCTCAGTACACCTGACCTTGAGGCACTCCATCAAGAACATAGCGCTAAAGGCTATGAGGTTACAGAGCCCAAAGGCCTACCAGGTAACCCACCAAACTATTACTTTGTCGAGGATCCGGATGGCTACAAGGTCGAAGTCATTCGTGAAAAATAATCCAGTACAGTCAAGTAGAATGTTCGTTTTCTACTTGACTTTTTTACTTTGAAAGAGTATACTAATACAAATTTAACCTTTAAGGGGAGTCCAGAGAGACTCACAAGGTGTCAGATAAAAGGGATAGGGAACTCTCTGCGGAGACTTTTTAGGTGTGCGCATGAGTTCTATCCTATCTCGACTGAGACCTTGCAATAGCAAGGTCTTTTCTTTATCTGGTCCCCTTAAATTTAAGGAGGAAAAGTCATGAATCCCACATGTAAGAAGCGTTTGGGTGCCATTCGTTTGGAAACCATGAAGGTGGTCGCTCAGGAGGAAATTGCGCCAGCAATCTTTGAATTAGTCCTAGAAGGAGAAATGGTTGAAGCCATGCGAGCAGGCCAATTTCTCCATCTGCGCGTGCCTGATGATGCCCATCTCTTGCGCCGTCCTATTTCAATTTCGTCTATTGACAAGGTCAAGAAGCAGTGTCATCTCATTTATCGGATAGAGGGGGCTGGGACAGCTATTTTTTCAACTTTAAGACAGGGAGATACTCTTGATGTGATGGGACCTCAGGGAAATGGTTTTGACTTGTCTGATTTAGACAATCAGAGCCAAGTTCTCCTCGTTGGTGGTGGGATTGGTGTTCCCCCCTTGCTTGAAGTGGCCAAGGAATTGCATGCGCGTGGGGTGAAAGTAGTGACAGTCCTCGGTTTTGCCAACAAGGATGCTGTGATTCTCGAAACAGAATTGACCCAATATGGTCAGGTCTTTGTAACGACAGATGATGGTTCATATGGTATCAAGGGAAATGTGTCAGTCGTCATTAATGACTTAGACAGTCAATTTGATGCTGTTTACTCATGTGGAGCGCCTGGAATGATGAAGTACATCAATCAAAAATTTTATAATCACCCAAGAGCCTATCTATCTCTAGAATCTCGTATGGCTTGTGGGATGGGGGCTTGCTATGCCTGTGTCCTAAAAGTGCCAGATAGTGAGACAATTAGTCAACGCGTCTGTGAAGATGGCCCTGTTTTCCGTACAGGAACAGTTGTATTATAAGGAGAAAGTCATGACTAACAAACGTTTACAAGTTTCTCTACCGGGATTGGATTTGAAAAATCCTATCATACCAGCATCAGGCTGTTTTGGTTTTGGTCAGGAATATTCCAAGTACTATGATTTGGACCTTTTAGGCTCTATTATGATCAAGGCAACGACTCTAGAACCCCGTTTTGGCAATCCAACTCCTAGGGTGGCAGAAACGCCTGCAGGTATGCTCAATGCAATCGGCTTGCAAAATCCAGGTTTAGAAGCTGTTTTAGCTGAAAAGTTGCCTTGGCTGGAAAGAGAATATCCAACACTTCCTATAATCGCCAATGTTGCAGGCTTTTCAAAACAAGAGTACGCTGCCGTTTCTCATGGGATTTCCAAGGCAGCCAATGTGAAGGCTATCGAGCTCAACATCTCTTGTCCGAATGTGGATCACGGCAATCATGGACTTTTGATTGGGCAAGATCCGGATCTAGCTTACGAAGTGGTAAAAGCAGCTGTGGAAGCCTCTGATGTGCCAGTTTATGTTAAGTTAACCCCTAGTGTAACGGATGTTGTCTCTATTGCTAAAGCCGCAGAAGATGCAGGAGCAAGTGGCTTAACCATGATCAATACCCTTGTCGGTATGCGCTTTGACCTCAAAACTAGAAAACCAATCCTAGCCAATGGAACAGGTGGAATGTCAGGTCCAGCAGTTTTTCCAGTAGCCCTCAAACTCATCCGCCAAGTAGCTCAAACAACAGGCTTGCCCATTATTGGAATGGGGGGAGTGGATTCTGCTGAAGCTGCTTTAGAAATGTATCTGGCTGGTGCCTCCGCCATCGGAGTTGGAACAGCTAACTTTACCAATCCTTATGCCTGTCCTGATATTATTGAAAATTTACCAAAAGTCATGGACAAATATGGCATTAGCAGTCTAGAAAATCTCCGTCAGGAAGTCAAAGCCAGTCTGAGATAAGCTAGGTCCTCCTTATCGTCAACAAGAAATAGAATCTTCATCAATTTGTAATATTTCCGTCGATTAACTATGTTACAATAGGGTTTAGAAAACGTTATTGGAGCATTTAAATGAAACGATGGAAAGTGGCCCTAGTAAGTGCTGGCTTATTGGGGTGTTTTTTTACTGTAGTGGAGACAGCAAAAGCAGAAGAGGGAACGTGGCAAGGAAAGACCTACCTCAAAGCAGACGGGAAACCAGCAACCAACCAATGGATCTATGACCAAACGCAACAGGCCTGGTTTTATTTAACAGCTGATGGAAATCGTGCTGAGAACGGCTGGTTGACAGTTGGTGGTAAGGATTACTATTTTAACGAAGCTGGAAAATTGGCTTCGAAAACGTGGATTGGCCAGTACTATGTGACTGAAAGTGGTGCTAAAGCCAAGGAACAGTGGGTATTTAATCAGGAACAAGAATCCTGGTATTATCTCAAGTCTGATGGCCAGAAAGCTCAAAATGAGTGGATTCAACAAGGTCAGGAAAAATATTACCTTAAAGCAGACGGGAAAATGGCTAAAGATGAGTGGATCACTCAAGGGGAGAACCAGTACTACATCAATTCACAAGGTAAAATGCTGAAAAATGCTTGGCTTGGTAAGAACTATATATCAGAAAATGGTCATAAGGTTAAACAAGCTTGGATTTATGATGACAACTATAGCAGTTGGTTCTACCTTCAACAAGACGGTACCTATGCTGAAAATGGCTGGTTAACCATTGATGGGAAGGACTACCATTTCAAATCAGGTGGTTATCTTTCTACTGAGCGTTGGATTGATCGCTTCTATGTTGCGAAGAGTGGAGCTAAATTGAAATCGGAATGGCTCTTTGATAAGAATTATGATGCTTGGTTTTACTTGAAAGCTGACGGAACCTATGCCGAAAAAGGCTGGGAAACGATTAAAGAAAAAGATTACCATTTCAAATCAGGCGGCTATCTTTCTACCGAGCGCTGGATTGACCGCTTCTATGTTGCGAAGAGTGGAGCTAAATTGAAATCGGAATGGCTCTTTGACAAGAATTATAACTCTTGGTTTTACTTGAAAGCTGACGGAACCTATGCTGAAAAAGGTTGGCAAACCATCAAAGGCAAGGATTACCATTTCAAATCAGGCGGCTACCTCTCTACGGAAACTTGGATTGACCGTAATTATGTGACAAGTAGTGGATCAAAAGCTGGTAAAGGATGGCTCTTTGATAAGAATTATAACTCATGGTTCTATATCAACTCTGATGGAAATTATGCCAATAAAGAATGGCTCTGGGATAATGGTTACTACTATCTCAAATCTGGTGGTTATATGGCTGCGAGTGAGTGGGTATGGTACAAGAATAACTGGTTCTACCTCAAGTCAAATGGAAAGATGGCTGAGAAAGAATTAATCTACGATTCATCCGACCAATCATGGTACTACCTTAAATCAGGCGGTTATATGGCAAAAAATGAAACTGTGGATGGTCATACCTTGGATGCTTCTGGTAGATGGCATGTTGCGGATAAAACCAAATATTACAAAGTTAAACCAATCACTGCCTATGTCTATAGTGCATCTGGAGAAATCTTGAGTTACATTAACCAAGGAAGCATTGTTTCACTGGATAGCTCGACGCGAAAAGGCGGCCGACTTGCAGTTTCGATTTCTGGCTTGTCTGGCTATATGAATCAAAGTGATTTGACAGCAGTAGATGAAGGTAGCGAGTTTATCCCTCATTATACTAGTGATGGGAAATTCCTCTACCATGAACTCTCTCCATATACGAGTATCAAAGTAGCTCCACACACCTCTGCTATGGTTATTGGTAAGAAGTACTACTCAACTGATGGAGAGCACTTTGATGGCTTTACCATTAAAAATCCTTTCCTCTATAAAAACTTAAGAGAACCAAGTAATTATAGTGCAGCTGAATTGGATAAACTGTATTCGATGATGAACTTGCAGGATAGTCCTCTAGCAGGTAAAGGAGCGACTTTCAAAGAAGCTGAGGAACGCTACGGTGTCAATGCCCTTTACTTGATGGCACATAGCGCTCTTGAAAGTGCGTGGGGACGTAGTCAAATTGCCAGAGATAAGAACAACTTCTTTGGTATTGCTGCTTATGATACTAGCCCATATCTCTCAGCCAAGAGCTTTGATAATGTGGACAAAGGAATTCTTGGAGCGGCCAAGTGGATTCGTGAAAATTACATTGACTATGGTAGAGACCACCTTGGAAACAAGGCAACCGGAATGAATGTTCGCTATGCTTCCGATCCGTACTGGGGTGAGAAGATAGCCAGCATCATGATGACCATCAACAGCAAACTTGGTGGGAAAGACTAATCAAAAGAAATCAACGGTAACTACTGAGAAGTGGTTATCGTTTTTGTTTTAAACATTGGAGGAGAAATAGTATAATAACAGTCTCTTTATTCTTGAACAATTAACAAAATGATAGTAAAATGTAATAGGAGATATTAATCTAATTACTATATAAAGAGGAGACTTTTATGAAAAAGCTACTATCCTTCTCAATTGCCTTGCTTTCAATCACAACACTAGTTGCTTGTTCTGGACATAAGGCGGAATCAAAGGTCCCAGAAGAAAAAATTGAACAGAAGCAAATCAAGTTCGATGAAAAGTTGTTTAAAGAAGCTGGACTCTTGCCTTTTAAAAATGAGAAACAACTAGAACTTGGGGAATTGGATTCTAAATCACGCGCAACGGGTGCTCATATTCAACTTAAGGACAGTGATGAACCAACAGAGAAGAGAGAGTCCAAGTTGACTTATGATCCAGTTGGATGGCACAATTATAAATTCTTTTATGGTGACGGTAAAAAAGAAGCTTGGTTGATGAGTAGAGGTCATCTGATTGGTTATCAGTTTAGCGGATTAAACGATGAAAAGAGGAATCTGGTTCCAATGACTAACTGGCTCAATGCTGGAAATTATTCTGGAACAGATGACCAAAACCAAAGTAGTATGCTTTATTATGAAAATCGATTGGACTCTTGGTTGGCCAATCACCCGAACTACTATCTTGATTACAAGGTGACCCCAATCTATCAAAAGGACGAATTGATCCCGAGACAGATTGAGTTACAGTATGTGGGAATAGATGAAAATGGCAAACTCTTGGAGATCAAGTTGGGTAGTAGTAAGGAAAAGGTTGATCAGTATTCGGTGACGCATGTCGTTTTAGACAATGTTTCAGCTAATGCGGAAATCAATTATTTGGATGGTACTGCTAAAAATACAGTTGAAGATGCAAAGATAAAAGAAGAAAAAGAAAAGGCTAAGAAGGAAGCTGAGGAAAAAGAAGCAGCTGAAAAGAAAGCGAAAGAGGAAGAAGAAAAAGCACGTCAGGCCGCACAAGAAAAAGAAGAAAGCCAAGAATCAAACTCGCAATCATCTAATTCAGGTGGCTACTTTAGGGATAGAAACGGAAGATGGCACAGACCAAATGGTAAATTTGCTTCTAAGAAAGAAATCAGAGAAGCCGGATTGCAGTGGTAGGAAGAATTTAGTAGATATACAGTCAAAAAGCCGTTGGAAAACGGTTTTTTGTTATAATTAAATGAAGAATGTAGCATTAAAGGAGAACAACATGACTTTTGAAGAAATCTTGCCTGGATTAAAGGCTAAGAAAAAATATGTACGAACTGGTTGGGGAGAGGCTGAAAACTATGTGCAGCTCTTTGACACCATCGAGCAAAATGGGGTTGCACTTGAAGTGACGCCTTATTTCCTAATCAATGTGTCTGGAGAAGGGGAAGGTTTTTCCATGTGGAGTCCGACACCTTGTGATGTTTTGGCGACGGATTGGGTAGAAGTGTATGACTAGACGCGTATTGATTACGGGAGTGAGTTCAGGGATTGGTCTAGCTCAAGCTCGCCTCTTTTTAGAGAATGGCTATCAAGTTTATGGTGTGGATCAGGAAGAAAATCCGGTTTTAGATGGTGATTTCCACTTTTTACAGAGGGATTTGACCTTGGACTTGGAGCCAATTTTTGACTGGTGTCCTCAGGTGGATGTTTTGTGCAATACTGCAGGAGTTTTGGATGCTTACAAACCACTGTTGGAACAAACAGCGCAGGAAATTCAAGAGATTTTTGAAATCAACTACATGACTCCTGTTGAGTTGACTCGACATTATTTGACACAAATGCTGGAAAATAAAAAAGGAATCATTATCAATATGTGTTCGATTGCCTCAAGTCTAGCTGGCGGAGGTGGTCACGCCTATACCTCGTCTAAGCACGCCTTAGCTGGCTTTACCAAGCAGTTGGCTCTAGACTATGCTGAGGCTGGTATTCAGATCTTTGGGATTGCTCCAGGGGCAGTCAAGACAGCCATGACTGCTGCCGACTTTGAGCCAGGTGGATTGGCTGACTGGGTGGCTAGTGAAACGCCCATCAAACGCTGGATCGAGCCAGAGGAAGTAGCAGAGATTAGCCTTTTCTTAGCAAGTGGAAAAGCGAGCGCCATGCAAGGACAAATCCTGACCATTGATGGTGGTTGGAGTTTGAAGTAATATAGTTGATATTTAGTGAATATGTGGAGGTGAACTATGAAAAGGAGAAATGATGCATAAATATCTAGAACTTTCACTTGAGCAGATTATCGAGCAGGTGCGTGTGGACAAGTTATCGTCAGATGATTTTTGCCTCTATGCCAAGGAGGATGGAGAACTAACACTTAATAGCCTATATTGGGTATCAGATTATCCAGATGTCGTGGAAGACCGTGATGTCTACCCGACAGAAGTGACGGAACAAAACCTCCAGCTAGTCTACTATGGAGAGCAGTTGATTGATGTTCTCACCGTAGCGCTCGAAGAAAAGCCAGATGCAAGTCTCCAAGACTTGATTGATGCTTTGAATTATTATAATCAGCACGATAACTTTATGCCCTTTAATGATTAGCTAGGTTGATTAGAGAAATGGTATCTGATGACTGATAGTATAAGGAGAGAAAATGATGAGAGAATATCAATTTGATGTCCATAACGAGATGTTTGTATCGATTCCAGAGGAAAGAGAAAAGGTCTGCCTTACTTTAAGTGATTCTTTAGAGGTTATCAATGAGGAGTTGACTCCGTCTTACAGAGCAAAACTAGATAATCTCCTGGATCAATCATCAGTATGGTATCCAAAAGCTTTGGCAAAAATTCAGGAGGAATTTACAGAATTAGCAAGTGCAAGACTCCTTTCCATTTTTATCTTGTCTGAACAAAGGGATATAGATTTAATTTTCGGCTTGGAATTTGGACTGAAAGAGGACTCGGAGCATGGTAGAGGCATTAAATTCTCCCTCAATTCTCTTGAAATATTAGAATATGGTTTAGGAGAAGTCGCTTACTACTAGGTGTGGTCGGTTATAAGAGAAGTATGAGAAGATGGAGCAGGACATGGTTGAGAAAGATGGGATTATCATAAAAGATGGACATATTACCCTAAACAGTGGGGAAGAGTTATCGATTGATAAGATGAGAGATGGTGCTAGAAAAGTCACGCTTATTAGCAATCGCCACTTTAAGAATACAAATATAAAAGGAATAGAGAATTTTAGAGTTGTGTTTGAAAACTGTATCTTTGAGAATGTCTTCTTTGAAAACTGTGATTTGAGGGAAATCAGCTTCAAAAATCATACAGTTATTCGGAACTGTACTTTCAAACGATGCAATTTAAATGGAACTTTATTTTATGACAGTCACATTATATCGTCTACCTTTCTTTCTTGTCAGATGAAGCGTCCTCTTTTGGAGAATGTCAGTGAGATGAGGGATTGTCTCTTTAAAAAGTGTAGGATGCACGATATTTTCTTTCCCCTACCAGAATTTCAGTCTAATAAAATCATTGGAAAATTGTCTGAATGTACCTTTGGATCGAAAACAAAGAAAGTAGAAAAGTTGTATGCAGATCTATCAGAGGCTCATCTCAGTTTTGTCGGGTTTACAAGGTGTGACTTGACGGAGACCATTTGTCCTGAGGATCCGGATATTCTCTATATAAACAATTTGAGTGAACGGTCAAAGAAGGCTCAGAAAAAAATTGCGACAATCCAAGATGCTAGAAAAAGGCGAGCTCTTTCTATCTATACAGAGAGTTGGAAGAATGAAAAGTATGTGGATTATCTATTGAGTCGGAAGGATTACAAATGGGCCTGGGATGATTATTTTGAGGATGTGTCTAGGTGTTTGGGACTTGAATGGAAGTAACTAGCTCTTGTTTGAAAAATGACTGAGATAGTTGCAAATAGGTAAGCAAGAAAAGGGAGATCGGATAGAGAAATGACAGTCAATATCAATGAATTAGTGAAGGAGCACGGTTTTTGTGTGGTGTCTACAGAGGAGAAACCATTTCGTCTGGATGAGGTCCGTTTCAACCTTTTGGCTTATTTAGAGGATTATCCAAAAATGGGATTCTCTTTTGTCAAAGTAGCTAACGAACTAGTCGAACTCAGGAGAAAGCAAGAGGTCTATAGGCTTTTTGGCCAGTGTTTTTTAGGATTTTTTGTGATTGGAGAAGAGGAGCAAATCTTTTTACTTTGCAATTCTGAAGGAAGGGAAGTTTTTCAAGAAGATAGAGTTTTTGTCAATTCTTCCTTGCAAGCTTTTATTTCCTCTTATTCGCTCTTTCTATCAAGCATCTTTCTTTTGAAAGCAAAGTTTTATGAGATTGAGCAAGATGAAGTCGAAGAAATTGCAGCAAACTTGAAGAGTCAAGTACTTGCCCTAGATAAGCACCTTGAACAACAATTGCCCTTTTGGGAGCATATGGCTTATTTGATAGAAGACGATGGAATTGTTCTAAGAGATGATCTCTTTCATATCTTAAATAAAGAGCAGTAGGAATGGAATTAATTATGGAGAAAAAATTGCCCCAGTTAAAGATTCGTGAGTGGAATGAAAAGCCAAGAACAAAACTTCGATTTATTAAAATTGGTGATATTTTTTGCTATCAATTTTCGGAGGAAATGTTTGTATTTGGTCAAATCCTTGGAAAAGTGAATGTTGGTCATGTCATCCAATTTTTCGATATCTTTCAAGCAAGTCCTACTATAACAGTTGAGGAGCTAAGTCGTGATCAATTTATAGGTAAGCCCATCATTGTAGACTCCTACACCTTGTTTGATCGAAGTCCAGTATGGTCTTGGCAGATAATTGGTCACCAAGCGGATTTTGATCCAAGCCCTTTTAAGGATTTAGCCTTTAAGTGGGGAGATCCAAATGGTCTTCACTTTGGGAAGGTCTGGCTAGATGGTAGGCGGGAACCTAAGATTTTTTCTAGGGAAGAAGTTGAGGACCTAGACTGGGAAGCCTGTGTTGGAAGTATAGTTTATAACAGAATCTTGGAAGAAGAACTGGCAAGCAGAAATAAAGGAGTTTGATATGGACTATGTAGAGGAGTTAAGCTCAGGACGTACGCCCTTGGTAAAAAAAGCAGCGAAAAAAATTTTAAAGAACAGACTAAAAGGATATGGACCATTCTTGCATCAGGCCTTGGAGGACGAGATGGAAAAGCCTAAATCGTGGGAATCACAAATGTACTTGCTCTACGCCATAGCCGCAACGGATTGCACAGAAGAAATTCCCTATCTGAAGTCATTGCTTCTGAGAGACATTCCGACACCTGTGACCTACCGCTCTATAGCAGTAGCGATTGCTTATTTAGAAAATTTAGAAACAGAGAATTTATCTTTTGTCTATGAGTCTTTAGAATCCAATAATCTACTACAAGCTGCAGGCGCTTGTGCAGCGCTTTATATGAGAAAGATTGAGCTGACAGATGAAGATTTTGATAAAATCATGACTTATGTAACTAAGGAAATTTATTTAGAGGATATGGGAAGAGTCATTGTTCCTTTTATGTACATCCTAGCGGCATCTTATTTATACCCAGAAAACCAGAGGCAGGCCATAATTGATTTTTCCAGTCAGTTTAATATCAACATAATCAAGGATTTGATAGAAGATGTTAAGAAAGGGAAGGATGGTAGGCGGATTGGCTTTTTCTAAAGTCAATGTAAAGAAAAGCTATTATTCTTTCTCTCGGACTGGAAAAGAAATCAAAGAAGTGAGTTTTAAGGGGCGTTATCTATAGAAAAGGAAAGATATCAATGAGTAAAAAAGAATGTTATTATGCGGAAACAATCGAGTTTCTGTCAGGCGTGGGCTCTCTTTATACAGAGTTTACAGACCAGAGAGCAAGTCGACAAATAAGCCTTTTAAATGGGCAATCTTATGCCTCATCTTGCCTTCAGGATTACCATCCAGAGATTGGCTATTTACTCTACGATGGACAAAAAGAAGACTTGGATATATCAGACTCCATCAGGATTAGTCAAGAGGAATTTGAACGAATTTGGGCTCAGGCAGTTGATAACGGTGACAAAGTAGATAAGTAGTGGATAAGGAAACTATATGGCAAATAAATTAGCAAATGTTAGCGGTGGAGAAATTTTCGCAATTCCATTGTTTTTATCTGACAGATCCGAGTTAGAGCGATTTAAAAAGTCTGATTTCTTGGGAGATGATAAACAATTCGCCTATTGTAGAGTCATTAAAGATCTAGGTGGCGGTGGTATTCTGGTAGAAGTTTTTAATCTAGTAGCTGCCTTATCCCCTAAAATAGAGGAAATTATTCAATCAGGAAGGCTATTTCAGCCAATTACCATAAGTGGGCTTGCTATAGCTAAGAAACGTTGGATTAAAGTTGGACAAGAAGCAAATTATGACTGTGAAACGGGTTCCCAATTCTCTCAAATCCAGTTGGTGCTTCCAGCCTTACCACATGAATCACCAAGATTATGGCAAAATGGTCAAGAAAAGTATATTTCACTCGATGAAAGCAACCAGTACGAGAAGTGGGTGGTTTGGCTTTCTTCTCATTTAGAGAAAAGAATTATTGAAACTCTGCAAGCAAGGGGTATAGATTGCTCTATTTAAAAGACTTATTAAAACTAAGCCTGTGGATAGATGAAACATCTTTTGAAGAGGGAGATATTCGTTCAAAAATCAATGAACAAATAAGGCTTCTTCAAAAAATTGACTCCTAAAAAGTACGGCAAAAAATGTTATGGAGACAGGATAGAAAAAATCTAGACTCAAGAACACGTTCAATTTTTAAAAAGGAGTTCCTATTATGAAATGGTATGAAAAAGTTTTGGGTAAAGAAAAAATTATTCACATGTTTGCTGGTGATTTGAAATTAAATCATGTATTTCTTGACACTGTATTATGTTATGATTGCAAACTAGATTTGGTGCTTTACTTATTCGATTTTCCAAATATTTTTCCTAAAAAATGGGCGAAGGATTCATTTAATGCTATAAAGATTAATTTGGAGTTTTTTAATTTAGATGAAATAAATTTTTATTCTAAGGGGATTCATAAGGTTAAAGGTCAAGTAGAACTCATTTTTTTAGAAAATAAGGTTCAATTTAACTTTATAAATAATAATGGTGTCATTCTAACAGGGATTTCTGATATAGTTCGAATTGCAGAGATAAGTCCTGTAAAAATTGATTCCTAGAGTTGTATGAACGGAAAGAGATCAAAGATGACTAGTATAGATAAATATCTAGAAATAATAAAAAAAGGAATTTCAGATAGAGAGGTTTTAATGGCAATGGAACCTCTAGCTAACATTGAAGACCTTGCTCCATTATTGGACGAAAAATTAACTTATAAAGAATTCATCGATATAAACCGGCTGTTAAGGCAAAAGTATATTGTTGAAAATCCAGAGGATATGTTGAAAGATGTAGATTTTAATCAGCTTTCTTTGCTAAGCAATACAAGGACGCTTTACTTGATGGGAAGTAAAAGTGATGTGATAGACTTTTCAAAATACGAACATGTAGAAAAGATTCTAGTAGTGGGAGATAGAAGAGTAAGAAAGATCATCTTGCCCAGAAATGATTGTTTGAAAGCTCTAGGGATATCTTCTATGACAAATTTGGAAAGTATAGAGAATATTTCTATTCAGAAAGGTATGCGTTATCTGCACTTTGATTTTGGTGTAAAGTTGCCGAACTTTAATTTTATTAGGGATTTAAATCAGCTGCTCTATCTTTCGTTTACGGCAAATAAAAACTTACCGGAATTGGATTTCATCCAGCCATTTAGTGAACTTCGTTTTTTAGATTTTGTCGATACCAATATT